>DASWOH010000218.1:0-22275 GCA_036398815.1 Rhizobium sp.
CCTACAGGCCGGAGAACCCCAAGCTGCCGGTGCTCGACCCCTGGCGCAACACGACCGCGCCGCCGGCCGAGCAATTCGTTTTCGAGCGCAATCCCTATTTCCACCGCATCGACGAGAATGGCCGGCAACTGCCCTATGTCGACCGGTTTGTCCTGAGCATCAGCTCGGCATCGATCATAGCGGCCAAGGCCGGCGCCGGTGAAAGCGATCTGCAGGCGACCGGCATCGACTTCAACGACTACACCTTCCTGAAGGATGCGGAGAAGCGCTATCCGGTGAAGGTCAATCTCTGGAAGTTGACGCGCGGTTCACGCGTCGCTCTGCTGCCGAACCTGAACAGCGCCGATCCCGTCTGGCGCCAACTGTTCCGCGACGTGCGCGTGCGTCGGGCGCTGTCGCTGGCGATCGACCGGCACGAGATCAACATGGCCGTCTTCTACGGTCTCGGCGCCGAAAGCGCCGACACCGTGCTGCCGGAAAGCCCGCTCTACAAGCCGGAATATGCCGCGGCCTGGATTGCCCACGATACGGACCAGGCCAACGCGCTGCTCGATGCCGCCGGTCTCGACAAGCGCGACGAGGACGGCATTCGCTTGCTGCCGGATGGCCGCCGGGCGGAGATCACCGTGGAAACGGCCGGCGAAAGCACGCTCGACACCGATGTGCTGGAATTGGTCACCGATCACTGGCGCAAGATCGGTATCGCGCTCTTCACCCGCGTATCGCAGCGCGACATCTTCCGCAGCCGCGCCATGGGCGGGCGTATTCTGATGTCGATCTGGTACGGTCTCGACAATGGGGTGGCGACTGCGGACATGAATCCCGGCCAGCTTGCGCCGACCATGGACGACCAGATGCAATGGCCGCTCTGGGGCATGTATTATCTTTCCCGCGGCACCCAGGGCACCGCGCCCGATCTGCCGGAGGTGGCGGAACTGGTCAAGCTTCTTGGCGAATGGGGAGCCGCGGCCTCCTCGTTCGAGCGTGCCGAAATATGGCATCGGATGCTGTCGATCTATTCCGAACAGGTCTTCTCCATCGGCCTGATCAACGGCACGCTGCAGCCGATCCTGCACGCCGCGCGCCTGCAGAACGTGCCGGAGAAAGCGCTCTACGGTTTCGATCCGACCTGCTTTCTCGGCGTCTACATGCCCGACACCTTCTGGCTGAAGGAGGATCAGGCGCATGCTTAGATATATCCTCTGGCGCATCGCGGTGATGGTTCCAACGCTGATCGTCATCTCGATACTGGTCTTCACCATCATCCAGTTACCACCAGGTGATTTCTTCGAAAGCCAGATCGCCGAGCTCCGCGCGCAGGGAGAGACCGCCAACCTGCAGGAAATTGCCGATCTTCGTCACGAATACGGGCTCGATAAGCCCGTGGCCCTGCAATATGTCTATTGGGCAGCCGGCATGCTGCATGGCGATTTCGGCTATTCCTTCGAATATCAACTGCCGGTCTCCGAGGTCGTCGGCGACCGGCTGTGGCTGACGATCCTCGTGTCGATGACGACGATCCTGCTGACCTGGCTGATCGCCTTCCCCATCGGCATATACTCCGCCACTCATCAATATAGCTGGGGCGATTATGGGCTGACCTTTTTCGGTCTGCTCGGCATCGCCATTCCGAACTTCATGCTGGCGCTGATTCTGATGTATTTCGCCAATGTCTGGTTCGGCGTCTCGATCGGCCACCTGATGGATCAGAAATACCTGTCGCAGCCGATGAGCTGGGAAAAGGCGCGCTCGATCCTGTCGCATCTATGGATTCCGGTCATCATCGTCGGCACGGCGGGGACGGCCGGCATGATCCGCCGCCTGCGCGCCAACCTGCTCGATGAGATGCAGAAGCAATATGTCATCACCGCCCGCGCCAAGGGGCTGCATCCCTTGAAGGCGCTGGTGAAATATCCGCTACGGATGGCGCTGAACTTTTTCGTCGCCGATATCGGTTCCATCCTGCCGTCGATCATTTCCGGCGCGGAAATCACCGCCATCGTGCTGTCGCTGGAGACGACCGGGCCGATGCTGATCAAGGCGTTGCAGAGCCAGGACATGTATCTTGCCGGCTCGTTCCTGATGTTCCTCGCCTTCCTGAATGTCATCGGCGTGCTGATCTCCGATATCGCCTTAGGCTTTCTCGACCCTCGTATCCGCTTGCAAGGCAGGAGCACAAAGTGAACGCACCCCTGCCGCGCCCCGGCGCCCCATTGGAGCATTACGTTTCGACAGCCGCCTTCGATCCCGATCAGTTCGAAGCCATGTCCGCCGGTCAGGCGCGTTACTACAAGGCCTCGCAGAAGCGGCTGATGTGGTGGAAGTTCAAGCGGCACAAGCTTGCGCTCGTCTCCGGCATCTTCCTGATCCTGCTTTACGGCATGATCCTGATCGTGGAATTCCTGGCGCCCTACGGGCTGCATACCCGCAATGTCGAATATATTCATTCGCCGCCGCAGGCGATCCACCTGTTCGACAAGGGCAGATTCGTCGGCCCCTTCGTCTATGGCCGCAAGATGACGCTCGAACTCGATACGCTGCGGCGGGTCTATACCGAAAATTCCGAGGATGTTCAGCCGATCCGCTTCCTCTGTCACGGCGACCCCTATCGCTTCTGGGGCCTGGTGGATTCGGATGTCCATCTGGTCTGCCCGGCCGTTGGCGGCCAGATGTACCTGCTCGGCACCGACCGCCTGGGGCGCGACGTATTGTCCCGGATCATCTACGGCGCGCGCATCTCGCTAACGATCGGATTGATCGGCATCGCCATCAGCTTCGTGCTGGGGATCGTCATCGGCGGCCTCGCCGGATATCATGGCGGCATCTTCGATCTTCTGGTCAAGCGGGTGATCGAAGTGCTGCAATCGCTGCCGAGCCTGCCGCTGTGGATGGCGCTCGCGGCGATCATGCCGGTGAGCTGGAGCCCCATCCTCATCTACTTCGGTATTACCATCATTCTCGGCATTCTCGATTGGACCGGGCTCGCACGAGCCGTTCGTTCCAAGCTCTTGTCTTTGCGTGAGGAAGACTATGTTCTTGCTGCGCAGCTGATGGGTGCGAGTTCGCCCCGCGTCATCGGCCGGCATCTCGTGCCCGGTTTCATGTCGCATCTGATCGCGACGGCGACGATTTCGATTCCCAGCATGATTCTCGGCGAAACCGCGCTGAGCTTCCTGGGCCTTGGTCTTCGCCCGCCGATCACCAGTTGGGGCATTCTGCTGACCGAAGCTCGAAGCGTCAGCGTCATTGCATTTTATCCTTGGCTCCTTTTCCCGATGGTGCCGGTGATTTTGGTCATTCTAGCGTTCAACTTTTTAGGAGACGGCTTGCGCGACGCGGCCGATCCCTACAAATAGCAGAAAGCGTGGCCAGAAAATGGATTGCAATTCGAACAGCGGCCGCGGACGTCGTTTGCTGACAACCCGCGAAAATGACTTTCAGTCCTGAGGTTTTGCCCATGAAGCGGCGCTTAGAAGATGCCCGAATCCTCATGTATAGTCACGACACGTTCGGTCTGGGTCACCTCAGGCGGTGCCGGACCATCGCGCATGCGCTTGTCGAGAATTACCGTGGACTGAAGGTCCTGATCATTTCCGGCGCGACGATCGCCGGTGCGTTCGATTATCGAGCACGAGTCGATTTCGTGAAGGTACCGAGCGTGATCAAGCTGCGCGACGGCGAATATACGTCGATGGCAAGCCATGTCGATCTTCAGGAAACGCTGAAGATGCGCCAGTCGATCATCCGTCACACGGCGGAGACCTTCCAGCCCGACATCTTCATCGTCGACAAGGAGCCGATGGGCCTGAAGGGCGAGGTCGAGGAGACGCTGCAATATTTGAAGGCGCGCGGCACGACGCTGGTGCTCGGCATGCGCGACGTCATGGACGCCCCCCATCTGCTTGACGCCGAATGGAAGAAGAACGGCATGCTGCAGAAGATCGATCAGTTCTACGATCGCGTCTGGGTCTATGGGCCGCCGGATTTCCACGATCCGCTGGTCGGTCTCGACGTGCCGCCAGGCGTGCGCCGGAAGATGGAATTCGTCGGGTTCCTGCAGCGCAGCGTCTCCACGCAAGGCGCGAGGTCAGAACATGTGCCGGATGAAGACTATCTTCTCGTCACCACCGGCGGCGGTGGCGACGGCGCCGATCTCGTCAACGATGTCGTCAGCGCCTTCGAGCAGGACGACACGCTGCAGCACAAGACGCTGATCGTGCTCGGCCCCTATATGCCGGCCAAGGAGCGTATTCAGCTTCTGGAGCGCGCGAGCAAGATCGCCTGTCTGCAGATGATCGAATTCGACAACAAGATGGAAGAGCTGATTGCCGGCGCCAAGGGCGTGGTCGCCATGGGCGGCTACAACACCTATTGCGAGATACTGTCCTTCGACAAACCGGCACTGATCATCCCGCGCACGAGGCCACGAGAGGAACAGCTGATCCGCGCCCAGCGGGCAAGCGAGCTCGGTCTCGTCGATATGCTGTTGCCCGAGGAGTCCGCCGATCCCAAGCAACTTGCCGCCGCGCTGAAGCGCCTGCCGACCCGCGCGCCGCCGTCCGCGAGCAGCGAGAACATGCGACTGGAAGGGCTGGTGCATATTTCCCGCATCGTCGGCGAATGGTTCGACGACCGCGAGCAGTATCCCCCCCTATCCGTTGTCGCTGAATAAAGCATCGGAACCCATCGATGCGCAAAAAAATCCTGGTGGTCCTCAAGGGCTACCCCCGCCTGTCCGAAACCTTCATCGCGCAGGAGCTGCTCGGCCTGGAGAGAGCCGGCTTCGACCTGACATTGATTTCGATGCGCAGGCCGACGGACAAGAAACGTCACCCCGTCCATGACGAGATCAAGGCGCGGGTCGTCTATCTGCCGGAATATCTCCATGACGAGCCGCTGCGCGTGCTGCGTGCCTTCTTCGCCGGCATTAAGCAGCCCGGCTTCAAGCCGCTGCTGAAGCAGTTCTGGGCCGATCTCAAGCGGGACATCACGCCGAACCGCTTTCGCCGTTTCGGTCAGGCGCTGGTGCTGGCGCATGAATGGCCCGACAATGGCGAATGGCTGCATGCGCATTTCATCCATACGCCGGCCTCGGTGACGGCCTATGCCAGCATCATGACCGGCATTCCCTGGACATGCTCCGCGCATGCCAAGGATATCTGGACCTCGCCGGACTGGGAGTTGTCGGAAAAACTCGGGCGTGCCCGCTGGACGGTGACCTGTACCCGCAGCGGTTACGAACATATGCGCGAACTGACGCCAATGCGCGACCATGTGCATCTGAGCTATCATGGCCTCGATCTCGCCCGCTTCGGCCCTTTCGCGGGCGAGCATTCCGACCGTGACGGATCGCAGGCCTCCGATCCCGCCTTCCTCCTCAGCGTCGGCCGCGCCGTTGAGAAGAAGGGCTACGACGTACTCCTGAGAGCGCTGGCGCTGCTGCCCGACGACCTCCACTGGCGCTTCACCCATATCGGCGGCGGTGACGGGCTGACGAAGCTGAAGGCGCTCGCCCAGACGCTCGGCATTGCCGACCGCATCACCTGGAAGGGAGCACTGGCGCAGGAGGACGTGCTGGCGCACTACCGCCAGGCGGATCTCTTCGCGCTTGCCTGCCGCGTGGCGGCCGATGGCGACCGCGACGGCCTGCCGAATGTGCTGGTTGAGGCATCCAGCCAGCGTCTCCCCTGCCTTTCCACCAATATTTCCGGCGTGCCGGAATTGCTGACCGATGGCGAGAACGGCTTCGTCGTGCCGCCGGAAGACCCGCAGGCGCTGGCTGCGGTGCTGGAACGGGCGATCCGCGGTCCGGCACTGCGCCGCCGGCTCGGCGACGCCGCCGAGAAGCGGGTGCGGGAGCACTTCGACCATCATTCCAGCATTCGGCAATTGACGCGGCTGTTCGAGGAGCAGTGGCAAAAAGAAGAGCAATGGCGGAGATCGGCATGACAGCCCCCCGTACCTCGTCTCCACGCGTGTTCTTTTATGTGCAGCATCTGCTCGGCATCGGCCATCTTGCCCGCGCCAGCCGCATCGCCAGCGCGATGGCAAAGGACGGCTGTCAGGTGACGGTCGTCACCGGCGGCGTGCCGGTGAGCGGTTTTCCCGGCCCGGATGTCACGTCGGTCGTTCTCCCGCCAGTCGTCGCCAGCAGCGCCGGTTTTTCCGGCCTTGCCGATCAATCGGGCAATGCCGTCGGCGAAGAATTTCTCTCCGCGCGCCGCAACCTCTTGCTGGAGGCTTTCCACGCCGCCGCGCCCGATGTCGTCATCATCGAGGCCTTTCCCTTCGGCCGCCGTCAGATGCGCTTCGAGCTGTTGCCGCTGCTTGAGGCCATTGCATCGACCAATCCGAAGCCCAGGCTTTACACATCGGTGCGCGATATCCTGCAGCAGCAGAAAAAGCCGGGACGTGACGAGGAGACGGTCGCGCTGCTGCGCGATCATTTCGACGGCGTTCTCGTCCATGGCGATCCGAGCTTCGTCCGGCTGGAAGAGACGTTTCCGCTGACAGCCGCCATTTCCGACAAGATCACCTATACCGGCATCGTCGCCCCGCCTTTGCCGCCGGAGCCGGCCGAAGTCTTCGATATCGTGGTTTCCGCCGGCGGCGGCGCGGTCGGGCGCGACCTGATCCGCGTTTCCCTGGAAGCGGCAAGCCGGATCGCAGTCGATCGCCGCTGGCTGCTGGTCACCGGGCCGAACCTGCCGGAGCAGGACTTCGTTGCTTTGACCAGGGACGCACCCGGCAATGTCGGCGTCGTCCGTTTCCGCAAGGATTTCCCGTCTCTGCTGCGGGGCGCGGAACTATCGATCTCGCAGGCGGGCTACAATACGGTCGGCGATCTGCTCGTCACCGGTTGCCGCTCCATCCTGGTTCCTTTTACCGCCGGCGGCG
Source organism: Rhizobium sp. (assembly GCA_036398815.1). GTDB lineage: Bacteria > Pseudomonadota > Alphaproteobacteria > Rhizobiales > Rhizobiaceae > Rhizobium. Next base: position 6,898 of record DASWOH010000218.1, read on the forward strand.
AGACGGAGCAGTCGGTACGCGCCGAGCGGCTGGAGAAACTCGGACTGGCGCTAGCCCTGCCGGAAGCGGGACTGACGACGGATCAACTCGTCGGGGCCATTGATACGGCGCTATCGCGACCGAAGCCTTCAAACCTTGATATCGATCTGTCCGGCGCTGAGAAGACCTCGGCGATCATCCGTCATTTATAGCGAAAATCGGGTTGACGGTCTGTCACTCTCCTCGTTGTTTTGCCCCCCTCGTTTTCCGCAATCTTGTGATATAAAATGACAAATCAATGAATCGGGGGAGCCCGGACGAAAGACCGGGGGCGTCCCGTTTTCGATATGGGCCGCGCATCCAAGATGAACTCCCCCCGCACCTCTGCAACATCGGCGCCGGCATTCGCGGCGAAGACGGTTGAATTTGGAAGCATGCAATAAGCGATGGAAAAAAGCCTAGCGCGTTACATCTGGTCGAATACCCGGCTGGAGCAGATTTGGATCCTGACGATCGTCGCAGCTTCGATGATCCCCTACTTTCTGTCCTTCGACTTGCCGAAGCAGATCGTCAACGGGCCAATACAGGGCAAGGGCTTCGAACATCCCGGCGACACCCAGACCTTCATGCATATTTCGTTCGACCTGCCCCTGCTCGGCCACGTCGAAGTATTCGAGGGCCTGCACCTCACACGCTTCTGGATGCTCATCGCCCTCAGCCTGGTGTTCCTGGCGCTTGTCGTCCTCAACGGCCTCTTCAAGCTCTACATCAATACCTATAAGGGCCGTCTCGGCGAGCGCATGCTGCGCCGCATCCGTTTCGAGCTGATCGACCGCGTGCTGCGTTTCCCGCCGGCGCATTTCAAGCGGGTCAAGCCTGCCGAGATCGCCACCATGATCAAGGACGAGGTGGAGCCGATGGGCGGCTTCACCGGCGACGCCTTCGTGCAGCCGGCCCTGCTCGGCGGCCAGGCGGTCACCGCCCTCATCTTCATCATCATGCAGAATTTCTGGCTGGGCATGATCGCCGCCGCCATCGTCGTGGTGCAGGCGATCGTCATTCCGCGCATGCGCAAGCGACTGCTCGAACTCGGGCGCCAGCGGCAATTGACGGCGCGCGAGCTTTCCGGCCGCGTCGGCGAGATCGTCGAGGGTATCGGTACGATCCATGCCAACGACACCTCCAATCTGGAGCGTGCCGACATCGCTGCTCGTCTCGGGCTGATCTTCTCGATCCGCTACGATCTCTATCAGTGGAAGTTCATGGTGAAATTCATCAACAACTTCCTCGCCCAGGTGACACCCTTCCTGTTTTATTCGATCGGCGGTTTTCTGGCGCTGCAGGGCCGGCTCGATATCGGCCAGCTCGTTGCCGTCATCAACGCCTACAAGGACCTGCCGGGACCGTTGAAGGAACTCATCGACTGGGATCAGTCACGCCAGGACGTTCAGGTCAAATACAATCAGGTGGTCGAGCAGTTCAGCGTCGACGGCCTGATCGATCCGAAGATCCAGCTTGTCTCGCCCGCCCCCGCCGTCCGTATCACCCATCCGCTGGTCGCCACCAATCTCACCGTGGTCGATGACAGCGGCGCCCGCGTGCTGGATCACGTCTCCGTCGAGATCAATCCCGGCGAGACGGTGGCGATAGTCGGCGAAAGCGGCGCTGGTGGCGAATATCTTGCCGAGGCGTTCAGCCGGTTGGTCCGGCCGGATACAGGCCGTATCACCATTGACGGTCACGACCTGCTGGAACTGCCGGAATCACTGACGGGGCGACGCATCGCCTATGCCTCGTCGGATACGTTCTTTTTCCACGGCACATTGCGCAGCAATCTTCTCTATGGCCTGAAGCACGCGCCGTTGACCACGGCGACTTATGACGAGAAGGCGGCCAACAAGCTCAAATGGCAGATGATCGAGGCGCGTCGCGCCGGCAATCCGGAACTGGACCTTAATAGCGACTGGGTCGACTATACCGCGGCCGGCGCCACCGGTCCGCACGATATCTACGCTGCCATTCGTCCCGTTCTCGATATCGTGGCCATGTCCCAGGACATCCTCGACATGGCGCTGCGCTCGACGGTCGATACGGCGGCGCATGAGGATCTGACCTCGCGCATCGTCGAGCTTCGCCAGGCGCTGCGGCTCAGGCTGAAGGAGGAAAATCTCGAAGGGCTTGTCGTGCCCTTCGAATTCGATGCCTACAATCTGCAGGCGACGGTCGGCGAAAACCTGCTGTTCGGCACGCTGAAACGACCGCAGATGACCAACCGGAAGCTTGCCGCACACCCCTATTTCCAGCAGTTGTTCACCGAGACCGGCCTCAATACCGACCTTTACGACATGGGCCTGGAAATTGCCGAGAACGCCGTCGAACTCTTTACCGATCTGCCGCCGGACCACCCCTTCTTCCAGCAGCTCACCTTCATGACGCCGGAAGATATTCCGACCTACGAGGCGCTGCTGCAGAAATTGAACGGCAAGGGTTTCTCCGCCGCTTCACCGGACGAACGAGCAGCCATCATCCGCCTCAGCTTCTCCTATATAGAACCTCGCCACCGCTTCGGTCTGCTGACCCAAACGCTGATGGAGAAGATCGTCACGACGCGCGTCAAGTTCTACGAACGTATCCCGGCCGATCTCGCCGAGGTGATCGAGCGCTACGATCCCGAGCGTTTCACCGCCTCGGCAACATTGATGGACAACGTACTGTTCGGCAGGATAGCCCACCAGCAGGCCAATGCGCCCGAGCGCATCCACTCCATCATGTACGACGTGTTCGAACGGCTCGGCATGCAGGATAGCGTGCTGTCGATCGGGCTGGATTTCGATGTCGGCTCCGGCGGCAAGCGACTGACCAACGTGCAGCGGCAGAAGCTCAATCTTGGCCGTGCCTTGCTGAAGCGGGCCGACTACATCATCTGCAACCGCCCGCTGCCGGCGCTCGACCATCGCGTCCAGGATCAGATCCTCCGCGCCATCCTGACCGAGCACGGCAGGAGCGCATATACGCCGGCGATCATTTGGGTGCTGTCCAATCCGGGTTTTGCCGAGTTGTTCGACCGCGTTCTGGTTTTCAATCATGGCAGCCTGGTTGAAAGCGGAACGACGACCGATCTTTTAGAAAAAAACGGGATGTTCAAAGAACTGTTATCGTAATATCTTATTGGACGGGGATATCTGGGGCCTGGAACCGGGGATTTGAAGCTCATGCTTCTGAAGGACGAAGTTGAAATGCTGAAACGGGTGCCGATTTTTGCGCGCATCGCACCCGCGAAATTGAAGTTGTTGGCATTCACCTCGGATCGCGTCAGCTACAATGCCGGCCAGGCTCTATTTCATCAGGGCGATCAGGGCGATGCGGCCTACGTTGTTCTTTCAGGAACTGCTGATATTCTTGTCGATAGTCCCGCCGGCGAGATCAAGGTCGCCGAAGTCGACATCAACTCCATCGTCGGCGAAATCGCCATTCTCTGCGACGTCTCCCGTACCGCCACCGTCAAGGCAACCTCACGGCTGGAAGCGCTGAAGATCAGCAAGGAGCACTTCCTGAAGCTGCTCAGCGATTTTCCCGAAATGGCCGTCGAAATCATGCGCGTCCTTGCCGACCGCCTCAATCATACCACCTCCGAACTCACCGCCGCCCGCAGCCGCCAGCAGCAGCCGCACTCGATATCGACGCATTGAGATCGAGCTTGTGACGAACCGCCATCGCCTCTAAGGCTCGCGTTCCATCCCCGAGCGGGACCGTCGCATGCACCGGCATGTGACGCTGGAGATTCCGTTCGATCTCCTATGCTTTCCTCACTTTCTTTGCGACGAATTGTCGGCCGACTATCCTTGTCGGCGCGCGCCTCGAACTGCATCAGCCGCAGACGCCAGAGCTCCTGACGTCTTTTGATGATATCGGTTGCGATCATGACGCTCGCTCCGGAACGCATTTTGCAAGGTTACCGAAGTATTCTTGCTTTGGAGGTAATGCGTTTTGAAACGAGACACCTTGCGGCCGTTCCCCGCCGTGACATTGGTGATGGAAGGCGCCGGAGAATATCGGCGCGTCAATTCGGTACAGGCGGCCACCGAGACGCTGCTGGAACATTGGCCGATTGAAGACGGCGAAGAGTATCTGACCGCGATACGGGTGTGCCTTGACGCGATGATGGGCACAGCCCATCCGGGCGCCGTGCGAGAGGCACTTATCAGGGCGGCAGAGGAAGCCGGAGTGCCTGTGATGCAATGAGACGCTAGGGCCGATCATACGGCCTGTAGCACGTTCGATTGAAAGAAGATGGCCCGAAGGTAGCCGAGCCTTCCCTTTACTTCCCCATCAGATCAGTTCGCGCACCGCCAGATTGCGCATCAGATGCGATACCCCGAATGTCCAGGGCGCGCATTCCGTCGACCGCAGCACGCGGTTTTGGAGCGCTCCCAGCTTGTCGTTGGAGATGGTGACGATGTCGCCGATTTTATGGGTGAAGCCCTGCCCCGGCGTGTCGCGGTCCTCGACGGGCGCAAAGAGCGTGCCCATGAACAGGACGAAGCCATCCGGATATTGATGATGACGGCCGATGGTCTGGGAGACGAGGTCGAGAGGATCGCGGCTGATCTCCTTCATCGACGAGCGGCCGTGCAGCACATAGCCGTCCTCGCCTTCGACCTTGAGGTCGAGATCGGCATTGCGTACGTCGTCCAGCGCATAGGTCTCGTCGAACAGGCGGATGAAGGGACCGATCGAGCAGGAGGCGTTGTTATCCTTCGCCTTGCCGAGCAGCAGCGCCGAGCGTCCTTCGACATCGCGCAGGTTGACGTCGTTGCCGAGCGTCGCACCCCTGACGCGGCCCTGGCTGTCGACGGCAAGCACGATTTCCGGCTCGGGATTGTTCCACTTCGAGATCGGATGCAGGCCGACATCGGCGCCCGGACCGACCGAGGACATAACCTGCGACTTGGAGAAGACTTCGGCATCCGGGCCGATACCGACTTCGAGATACTGCGACCAGACGCCCTCTTCGATCAGCGCCGCCTTGACCTTGGCGGCCTCCGGCGAACCGGCCTTCAGATTGCGCAGGCTGTCACCGATAAGGGCCGTGACCTTGGCGCGGATCGTGTCGGCGAGATCCGGGTTGCCGGCGGCGCGCTCCTCGATGACGCGTTCGAGCATCGAGCGGGCGAAGGTGACGCCACAGGCCTTGATTGCCTGAAGGTCGATGGGAGCAAGAAGATGGATAGCCGATGTGTCGGCCTTTGCGGCGATGAGGTCATCGAGCCTGGCGACGGCTTCGCCCTTTTGCGTGCGGACAAAGCCGACCGGATCGTCCTTTTCCAGCAGGTCGCGCATAGTCGGCGCGTCTTTTGAGGTGATGTCGTAAAGCGCGCCGTCACGGATGACCACGAGGGCCGGACCCTTCACGTCAGGACGCCAGACGCGCCCGACGAAGGTTCCGGTGCTGAAAATATCTGAACTGGCCATATCTCCGCTCTCTCCCAAGATTTTCCGTCATTTCTACCGCAGTCCGGTCGGCTTTGCCATCCGATATCGACTTGGAAAATAGAGGGTTTTGGATTTTCACCTTCTTCGTGAAGGCTAGAAACGCAAGGCCCCGCAGCGATGCTGCGAGGCCTTGCCGGCCGCAGAAACCGGGAGAGAGTGGTTTCAGGCGGCCTGAACCTTGCGGGCGCCACGCGCCCATTCCGGCAACCAGTCGCCGTGCGCGGCGAGAAGATCGTCGGTGAGCGACCAGATCTGGTCGAGATCGAGCTCGGCGGCCGTATGCGGGTCCATCATTGCCGCGTGGTAAATGTGCTCACGGTTCTCAGTCATCAAGGCCTGCACCGTCAATTCCTGCACATTAATGTTGGTGCGGATCAAAGCGGTCAGCTGCGGCGGCAGATCGCCGATGAAGGTCGGCTGGATACCGGAGGCATCGACCAGGCAGGGAACCTCGGCAGCGCAATTATAGGGCAGCGAGGTGATGCAGCCATTGTTGCGGACGTTGCCATAGATCACCGAGGGTTCGCCGGTCCAGACCGAGTTGATGATCGAGGAAGCGTATTCCTTCGATTGCTTGACCTCGATCTTGTCGGCACTGCGGTATTCTTCGGCCTGGTTCTTCCAGCGTGCGATCTGCTCGATGCAGCGCTTCGGATATTCGTCGAGCGGAATGCCGAATTTCTCGATCAGGTCCTCGCGGCCTTCCTTGATGAAATAGGGCGTGTATTCGGCAAAATGTTCCGAGCTTTCCGTGACGAAATAGCCGAGGCGCATCAGCATCTCGTAGCGCACCTTGTTCGGGCAGCGCGGATTCCAGCCAGGCTTGGGCGCACGCCCCTCGCGATAGGCACGCACGAGATCGGGATAGAGATCGCGGTAGGACCCATCCGGCTGGCGATGCTCGAATTTCAGGTAGAAAGCCATGTGGTTGATGCCGGCCGAGCGGTAGCGGATTTCGTCATAGGGGATGTCGAGATCGTGGGCCAGTTCCATCGCCGTGCCCTGCACGGAATGGCAGAGGCCGACCTGCTTGATGGTGGGGTATTTCTCGGCGATTGCCCAGGTATTGATCGCCATCGGGTTGACATATTGCAGCATCACCGCCTCGGGGCAGACCGCTAGCATGTCCTCGCAGATCTTCCACAGATGCGGCACGGTACGCAGCCCGCGCATGATGCCGCCCACGCCAAGCGTATCGGCGATCGTCTGGCGCAGGCCGTATTTCTTCGGCACTTCGAAATCGGTGACCGTGCAGGGCTCATAGCCGCCGATCTGGAAGGCGACCACGACGAAATGGGCGCCGTCCAGCGCCTTGCGTTGGTCGGTAAAAGTCTCGACCGTGGCCGATGCGCCAAGCGTCGAGGCGAGCTTGCGGGCGACGATGGCGCTTTCTTCCAGCCGCTGCGGGTTGAGGTCCATCAACGCTATCCTGGCACCCGAGAGCGCCGGACGCTGCAAGACGTCGCCGATGATGTTCTTCATGAAGACGGTCGAGCCAGCGCCGATAAAGGTGATCTTGGGATTGCCTGTCATTTGAAATCTCCTGGATGCTAGGAAGCCACCTCGAACGCCGCCTTGACCAGGCGTTCGGTGTAAGCGGTCTTGGGATGGGAAAGAACGTCGTCGACCGGCCCTTCTTCCATGATCTTGCCGTGCTGCATGACGATGACGCGATGGCAAAGGGCGCGGACGACCTTGAGGTCGTGCGAGATGAACAGGTAGCTCAGGCCCCGCTCGTCCTGCAGCTTGCGCAGGAGATCGATGATCTGCGCCTGGACGGAAAGGTCGAGCGCCGAGGTCGGCTCATCGAGCAGGATGAATTCCGGCTCGAGCGCGATGGCGCGCGCAATGGCGATGCGCTGGCGCTGGCCGCCGGAAAACTCATGCGGGAAGCGCGACAGAATATTCGACGGCATGCCGGCGCTCACCAGCGCCTCCTTCACCCGCTCCAGCCGCTCGGCCTTGTTGGCGCCGATATTGTTGACCACCAGCCCCTCGGAAATGATCTGGCCGATGGTCATGCGCGGGTTGAGCGAAGAGAACGGATCCTGGAAAACGACCTGCATACGCGAGCGCAGTGGCCGCATCTCGGCGCGCGAGCGGCCTTGGATCGCCTGACCATCGAAATAGATCTCTCCATTATCGGCATCGATCAACCGCAGCAGCGCTTGTCCGAATGTGGTCTTGCCGGAACCGGATTCACCGACGAGGCCAAGCGTTTCGTGGCGACGAAGCTCCAGGCTCAGACCACCGACGGCGACAAGCTCGCGCAGGTCGGGCTTGAACAGGCCGCCATGGCGCAACATGAAGGCGACCTTCACGGACTTGCCTTCGAGGATGGTGTCGCAATCCGGCGGCAACGGCTTCGCCTGTCCCCGCGGCTCGGAGGCAAGCAGATGCCGCGTATAGGGATGCTGCGGATGAGCGAAGAGCTCTTCCGTCGTATTGTGCTCGCGCATCTCGCCATGCTGCATGACATAGACGTAGTCGGAGAACTGCCGGACGACGGTCAGGTCATGGGTGATCAGGATCACCGCCATGCCGAGCTGCTTTTGCAGGTTGCGGATGAGATTGAGGATCTGCGCCTGGACGGTAACGTCGAGCGCGGTCGTCGGCTCGTCGGCAATCAGCACGTCCGGATCGTTGGCGAGCGCCATGGCGATCATCACACGCTGGCGCTGGCCGCCGGAGAGCTGATGCGGATATTGTTTCAGCCGCGCCTCCGGATCGGGGATCTGTACCTGCTTGAGCAATTCGAGCGCCCGTTTCTCCGCCTCGCGCCGGCTGACCTTGCGGTGAACGCGGATGGCTTCGACGATCTGGCCGCCGATCGTATAGATCGGGTTCAGCGAGCTCATCGGCTCCTGGAAGATCATCGAGATGCGGTCGCCGCGCAACTGCCGGCGGGCACGCTCGGAGAATTTCAGCACATTCCTGCCGTCATAGCTGACGGTGGATTTCTCCGAGACGACGGCGCGCTTGGTGAGCAGCCCCATGATCGTGCGGGCCGTCACCGATTTCCCCGAGCCGGATTCGCCGACGATGGCAATGGTCTCGCCGCGATAGAGCTGGAAGGAGATATCCTTGACGGCATCGACGATGCCGTCCTCGACCTTGAATTTGACGGCGACATTCCGGGCGTCGATGACGGGCGCCACTGTCTTGCCGGCGGCGTCGAGCCTGATGTCGGGAGCGAAGGGATTGACGAGTGTGAGAGCCATGGTCGTCTCCTCTCAATAGGGATCGATCGCGTCGCGCAGACCGTCGCCGAGCGCATTGAACGCAAAGACGGTGACGAGCACGAAGGCGACGGGCGAGAGTATCCAGGGATAAGACCCGATGACCGAATAGGTGGAGGTGTCCTGCAGCATCAGCCCCCAGGAGATCAACGGCGGCTTGACGGCGAAACCGAGGAAGCCGAGAAAGGATTCCAGCAGCACGACGCTCGGGATTGCCAGCGTCACCGCAACGATGACGTGGCTCATCACGTTCGGAAAGATGTGCTGCAGGATGATGCGCCGGTCGGTCGCCCCGACCGCCATGGCGGCGCGCACGTAGTCGATCCTTGCCAGCGCCAGGGTCTTGCCGCGCACCTCGCGCGACATCTGTGCCCAGCCGAGCGCCGACATGACGACGATGACGAAAGCGAGGAAGACATTGGTCGGCGCCGTCACCGGGATCAACGACGTCAGCGCCAGATAGAGCGGCAATTGCGGAAAGGCGAGCACCAACTCGACGAAACGCTGGACCCAAGTATCGAAAGCACCGCCGAAATAGCCCGACACCATACCGACTGTCGTGCCGACGACGGTGACGATGAAGACGACGGTGAGCGCGATCATCAGCGAGATACGCGAGCCGTAGATGGCGCGGGAAAGGATGTCGCGGCCGAACTTGTCGGTGCCGAGGAAATGCACCGGCTGGTTGTCGGTCGAACCGAAAAAATGTCTGTCGCCGGGGATCAGGCCGAAGAGCTTATAGGGCGCGCCCTTGACGAAGAAGCCGAGCAGGCGCGGATTGTCGTAATCCGGACCGGCCACCGGCTGGAAGGTGACGGGATCGAGTTCGTCGGTCTCGGCGAGCGGGTAAACGCGCGGCTGGAAGACGAAGTTGCCGTCCTTGTCGTGGAAGCTGATCATCTGTGGCGGTGCAAAACCGGTATCGGTCGCCTTGGGATCGTCAGGGGCAACGAACTCGGCGAAGAGCGACATCAGCAGCAACAGGATGACGAGGATCAGGCCGCCCATGCCAGTCCAGGAACGCTTCAGGCGGCGCCAGACGAGCGCGATGTAGCTCTCATTGCCGCCTTTGGGCTTTACCTTTTCCTCAAGCGGCGGCGGGGATGTGCTGAAGGCGAGCATCAGTGGATCCCTCCCTGTTGGCGAACGCGGGGATCGAGCAAAGCAAGCAGCACATCCGCAATGATGTTGCCGACGATCAGCGTCGCCGACAGCACCAGCATGAAGGTGGCGGTGACGTAGACGTCGCCGACGGCCATCGAGCCGACGATCGCCGGCCCCACGGTCGGCAGCGCGAAGATGATGGCGGTCTCGATCTCGCCGGTCAGCATGTAGGGCAGCACGACGCCCTGATACATGACAAGCGGATGGAGCGCGTTCGGCACGGCATGGCGCATGACGACGGCGCCGCCGGAGAGGCCCTTGGCGCGCGCGGTTTCGACATATTGCGCATTCAGCGTGTCGAGCAGATTGCCGCGCATGACGCGCATATTATAGGCGAGCCCGCCGAAGGTGGCGATCGCCACGACCGGCCAGACATGCTTGACGAGATCGACGAACTTGCCCCAGGACCACGGCGCGCCACCATATTGCGGCGAATAGAAACTGCCGATCTCCGAGACGTTGAGCTGGAAGACGAGAATATAGACGATGATCAGCGCCATCAGGAAGCGAGGCACCGTCATCCCAAGGAAGGAGATGCCGGACAGCAGGCTGTCGATCCAGCTATATTGCCGTGTCGCCGCCCAAATGCCGAAGCCGATTCCGAGCACGGAGGCGAAGATATGGCACACAAGTGCGAGCGCCAGGGTTCGCGGCAAGCGCTCGCCGACGACATCGGCGACAGGTTTGTTGTAGAACATGCTGTAGCCGAAATCGCCCCTCGTGACGATGCCGCCGATCCAGTTGAAATATTGCACGACCATCGGCTTATCGAGCCCGTGCTCCTGGCGGTAGGCCTGCGCCTGTGCGTCGGCCTGAGCGAAGGAGGCGCCGCCCTGGTTCATCAATTGCGAGCGGATATAGTCGGCATAGTCTCCGGGTGGAGCCTGGATAATCGCAAATGTCACCACGCTCAGGATCAGGAGCACGGGTATGGCGGAGGCTATGCGCATGAGCAGGAATCGCAACATGGAACGGTTCGCTTCTCTTGTTGCCGCCGGCGGTCTGCATCCCCTCGGGATCGCACGGGCCGGCTGTGTTCGACTTATGCCCGGCTGCACCGTGATGCAGCCGGAATTCTTGACGTTGGCCTGGTGCCGGCATTCGCGCCGGCGATCGTGATCATTTGATCGGGCCGGCGCTGCCAGGAGCTCCCGGAAGCTGCTGAGGGAACAGCTCGTATTTCCCCTGCTTGTCGGCAGCGACCCACATCCGTTCACGAATGATCGAGTCCTCGGCCCAGTTGAACATGAAGATCGGCGTACCCGGAGGAACGTTCGAAAAGCGCTTGTTGATGATCAGCGCGCCCGGATATTCCGTCAGGCCGATATTGTAGAGATGTCCGGTCGAGAGCTTCTGGTACTGTTTCATCAGGGCCACGCGCTCGTCGTTATCCTTCGACGTCGTGAACTTGCTGACGACGTCGACCATCTCCTTCTCGAAGGGCATCAGATCCAGTTCGCCGCTTTCCGGCGCACGGTGGTTCCAGCTCGTGCGTGGACCGATCGGAGCAAGCTGTTCCGTGTTTTGCACCACCGAGGCCAGTTCCGTGCTGTTACGGCGGACCATCCAGTCAAAGCGGCCGCTATAATTGGCGTCGTCGCGCTTCGGCCCATCAAGCGCGTTGATGATGACGCGAATTCCGAGCTTCTCCATCTGGCCGACGACACCTTCGGCAAGGCTCTTGTCGGTGGTGTAGTCGTTGTTGACCAGAAGGGTGATTTCAACATTCTTGCCGCCGGCTGTGCCCGCGGGGAAGTTGACCATACCGTCACCGTCCGTATCCTTGAGGCCTGCCTTGGCAAGCTCCGCCTTCGCTCCGGCGAGGTCGAACGGATAATAGACGGTGGATGCGCGGTCGTAGAAGCTGGTGCCCGAGGACAGGCCGCCCGGATAGATCGCCGTGAACGGCCCCTTGACCAGGGAATCGCCGATCGCCTTGCGGTCGAGCGCCATGGTAACGGCCTTGCGGAAATCCTCGTTGCGGTTCAGCTCACGAACAGCCTGTCCGCGCGCATCCGGGGCACCCCAGCCGTTGGCGGAGAAGTTCATCTGCAGGTTATAGCCGATGAGGCGCGGTCCGAAGGCGAGACGCGACGGGGCGTCCGGCTGAGCAGCGCGCTTCAGCGAGGCGACGAAGTTTTCCGGCTGCTCCAGATTGGAAAGGTCGCCGGAGCCGGCAACAGCCTGTACGTCTCGGTCTGCCCAAGTCGAGAGCTTGTAGTCCAGTTCGTTGAGGTAGGGCAACTGGTTGCCCTTCTCGTCGACCTTCCAGTAATAGGGGTTGCGGCGCAGAACGATGATGTCGTCGGAGCGGTATTCGACCGGCACCCAGCCACCCATGACCGGCATGTTCATGAATTCCGGCGGGAAGGCGTTCTTGAACTGGTCGTAGGTGTTCTTGGAATATTTCGGATGCTGCGGCTTGAGAATGTGTGACGGGCCTGGGCAGAAATTCGGATAGGCCATCGTGTAGAGATATTGCTTCGGGAAGGCATCCTTGAAGGTCCATTCGATGGTATAATCGTCGACCTTCCTGAGCGTCGTCCCCTCGCCGAAGGCCTCCGGCGACGCGCCGCCGCCGAGCGGCGAAACATTCGGATCGATCACCTCATCTTCCCAGTAGAACATGATGTCATCGGCATTGAAGGGCACGCCGTCCGACCATTTCGCACCTTCGATCAAGTGCATGGTGAGCTTGTGGCCGTCCGGCGACCATTCCCAACCCTTGGCGAGGTTCGGCAGCGGTTCGGTATCCTTGGCCTCGACCTGGAACAGCGGCGCGGTACGCGTCAGGCACTCGGACAGGGCGATATCGATGCCGCCCCAGCCCTGGGTCTGGCCGGCGCCATAGTTCCAGCCTTCCGGCCGGCCGCCGATGACGTGGCGCAGCGTGTCGCCATAGACGCCGATACCATCAGGCATGTTGCCGGTCTTGAAGACGAGCGGCTCCTTCGGCAGGCGATCCTTGACCGGCGGCAGCTTGCCGGTCTTGACGAACTTCTCGGTGACCCAGTCCGGCTCGTGATAGTCCGGCAACGCCTTGAACTCCAGAATGGAGTCGCGCGGTACGTATTTGATCTTGCCTTCCGCCGGGAAAACCGGCGGGACCGGCGGCACGGTCGGTTCGGATGCATAGGCGCTCATGGCGATTGCCGATGTGGCAATCGCCATCGCCGCCAGAATGCTGATCGGTCGAAAATATCTCATCGTTTTCTCTCTCCCCTTACTTATCGCGAACGTACCGGTGAGAACGCCGCACTCCTCCGTCGAACGGGAACCAGTTGCCTTGATGCGGCGGGGCCTTCCTCCTGAAAGCTCCGCCGCGGCCACATATCCCGAATTTCCATGCGTCAGCCGGCCTGCTTCATCGCCGCCTTCTCCACCCTCAATTCCTCGATCGAGCGGACGTTGCGGCTGGCGGCACCCTTCCAATCGCGGGTTTTCACCTTGCCGCGCGACAGGCGATCCTTGGCGCCTTCGACGGCATGCGCATATTGCGGCAGCCAGCGTGCTTCCGCGACGACCATTTCGTCAACCATCTGCCAGACTTCCTCCGGCGTCGAGACGGCGCCGACCAGCGGGTCGTGGAGAACGGCGAGCTTCAGCAGGTCGAGATCGCCGCTGACGGCGGCATGGACCGACATGCGCTGGACATTGATCGAGGAAATGCAGGTGGCGGCGCAGGCCTCCGGCAGCGTGATGCCGGCGACCATGTTGATGCCGAAGCGATCGACGAAGCCGGGCGACTCGATGATGGCATCGGCCGGCAGATTGGTGATGACGCCGTTATTCTTGACGTTGAAGTGGCCGCGATAGACGCGGTTGGTCTCCAGCGCCTCCAGGATATGGCTCGCATGCTCGTTAGAGCGCCGGGCCTGGTCGATTGGCTGCGACGCGCTGTCGAGGATCTGCTGGAATTCCGTCTCGAACCAGTTGCGGGTCTCGGTGGAATGACGGAGATAACCGCCCGTCTCGCCGTGGATCCAGTTGGACATGTCGATCCACCTGTTGATCTCGTCCGGCCGCTTGCGATACCAGGGCAGGTATTCGGAAAGGTGGCCGTTGCTCTCGGTGGAATAGACGCCGAACCGCTTCAGCACGTCGATGCGCAGCTTTTCCTGCTGCGAGAAGACCGGATGCGCCTCGAACGCGGCGATCAGTTCGTCCTTGCCGATCTTGTGGCCATTGAGGCGCAGGTCGACGAACCAGGTCTGGTGGTTGATCCCCGAGCAGATATAGTCCAGCTCCGCCTTGTCCTTTGCGCCGAGCACCTCGGCGATCTGCTCCGCGCCATGCTGGACGCCATGGCAGAGGCCGATCGTGTCGACCTTGCCGTATTCGATCGCCGCCCAGGTGTTCATCGCCATCGGGTTGGCATAGTTCAGGAACTTTGCTCCCGGCTCGGCGACCTCGCGGATATCCTTGCAGAAATCGAGAATGACCGGGATGTTGCGCTGGCCGTAGAGAATGCCGCCGGCACAGATCGTGTCGCCGACGCATTGGTCGATGCCGTATTTCAGCGGGATGCGGATATCCTCGGCATAGGCTTCGAGCCCGCCGACCCGCACGCAGCTGATGACGTAGCGCGCACCGGAGATCGCCTTGCGGCGCTCGGTGGTGGCCGTCACGCGCGTCGGCAGCTTGTTCGCCTCGACGATCCGGTCGAGGATCGCCTTGATCATCGTGAGATTATGCTCGCTGAGATCGGTCAGCGCGAATTCGACGTCCTGGAACTCCGGCACGCAGAGAATGTCGGTGAACAGTTTTTTCGTGAAGCCGACGCTGCCTGCGCCGATAATGGCAATTTTGAAACTCATGATCCTCACCTTGAAGTCGATCGAACGATCAGCAGCGGAGAAGAGAATGGTATTTTCGTCCCATGATCGCACGGCGTCGAGCGAAATGGCGAAACGAGCACTTTCTCCTCCTCCTGCCGGTCCTCATCGGCAGGTACATGCTGTTTTCTCGCGGGATTATGCCTATAATGATCGGGCCGACCAGAGAACTATTATGCTTTCAAGGGTAATTTTGTGCTGCAAGATTTGATCGCAAACGGCCAGACCATGCGGACTGTTTCGCTGCCCCGCGGCCGCCACCGGCTGCATGCCATGCCGACCAGCGCCGGCTATGAAATAAGGGATAACGAGCTTTACGATTGGGATGGGCGCCGGCGTGGCCAGACGCCGTTCACGGTATTGCAGCACACGATCAGCGGCAGCGGCCGGCTGCGCTACGAGAACCGCGATTATCGTGTCGGCGCTGGCGAAACGCTGCTTGTGCTGGTGCCGCACAATCATCGTTATTGGTTGGAAAAAGGCGAGCGCTGGGAATATTTCTGGCTATCGATGAACGGCGAGGAGGCATTGCGCATCCATCAGCTGATTCTCGCCGCCACCGGACCGGTGCTGAAATTGCAGCCGGCAACGATCGACCGCCTCGCCGATTGCAGCCTGCGCCTCGTGCGCGGCGCCGCGACGCCAGCCTCGGCGTCAGCAGTCGCCTA
>DASWOH010000219.1:0-26644 GCA_036398815.1 Rhizobium sp.
TCCGGGCTCCGGCGACCTCTGGCTCGACGCCTATGTCACCGACTTCCTGACCCGCGCCCGCGAGCAGAAATACACCGTGCCGGATCAGGCCATGGCGCAAGCTCTGGAGAACCTGCAGAACGCGCTGAGCGCCAACACCAACGTCAAGGATAACGGCAACGAGATCGCCTATGCGCTCTATGTGCTTGCCCGCAACAAGAAGGCTTCGATCAGCGATCTTCGCTACTATGCCGATACGATGCTGAACGACTTCCCGACGCCTCTGTCCAAGGCGCATCTGGCGGCGGCGCTGGCGCTCTATGGCGATGCCCAGCGTTCGCGCAACATCTTCGTGGACTCGCTGCAAATGTCGGAGCAGGCGGCGGTGACGAAGGTCAGCTTCGCCCGCTCGGATTACGGCTCGTCGCTGCGTGATGGTGCTGCCGTGCTGGCGCTGGCCGCCGAAAGCCGCCCCGTGCCGCCGATCGTGCCGGAACTAGCGACCGTCGTTGCCAAGGAGTGGCAGACCAAGCCCTATACCAGCACCCAGGAACAGACCTGGATGCTGCTCGCCGCCCGTGCGCTGCAAAACGGCGATGACGGCCTGACGCTCGATGTCAACGGCGCGGCCCATACCGGCACCTATATGGCAACGATGACGGGCGACGCCCTGATCGGCCATCCGCTGACCGTCACCAACACCACCCGTCAGCCTTTGGCCGCCGCCGTGACCACGGTTGCCGCCCCGGTTTCGCCGCTGCCCGCCGGCGGCAACGGTTTCAAAATCGAGCGTAAATATTACACGCTCGACGGCGAGGAGGCGAACATCACCCAGGCGCAGCAGAACGAACGCTATGTCGTCGTGCTGCACGTCACGGAAACCAACGACTGGCCGTCACGTATCCTCGTCACCGATCTGTTGCCCGCCGGCTTCGAGATCGACAATCCGAGCATCGTCGGCAGCGCGCAGCTATCGAATTTCGACTGGCTGAGCGATGTGCAGCCGGCCCATGTCGAATTCCGCAACGACCGCTTCGTCGCCGCCTTCGACCAGTCGTCGGGCAGCGATCGAGACCTGAGCTTCGCCTATGTCGTGCGCGCCGTTACCCCCGGCACCTACGACCATCCGGCCGCGAGCGTCGAGGACATGTATCGTCCGCAGTTCTCGGCCCGCACGGCGATGGGCCGCATGGAGGTCCAGGCGGCACAGCAGTAAGAAGAGGTCATGAAGGCGCGGTGGAAAATTGCGATCGGTCTTGGCGCGGCGACCCTCTCGGTGGCGGCGCTGGCCCTTGGCCTTGCCGCCGCCGACCGCGCCTTTCCGCCGCCGCTGGACAGAGCCGGCATCGTCTCCTCAGAGGTGCTCGACGCCAATGGCGATCTGCTGCGCGCCTTCGCCACGGCTGAGGGGCGCTGGCGGCTGAAGACCGAGGTCGGCGATGTCGATCCGCAATTCCTGCGCATGCTGGTCGCCTATGAGGACCGGCGCTTCTACGACCATCACGGCATCGACCCGATAGCGCTCGGCCGCGCCTTTCTCCAGCTCGTCACCCACGGCCGCATCGTCTCCGGCGGCTCGACGCTGTCGATGCAGGTGGCACGCCTGATCGAGCCCCGCAGCGAGCGATCGGTGACGGCCAAGCTGCTGCAGATTGTCCGCGCCATCCAGATCGAGCGGCGGCTCAGCAAGGAGCAAATCCTCGACCTCTATCTGACGCACGCCCCCTATGGCGGCAATCTCGAGGGCGTGCGTGCCGCGAGCCTTGCCTATTTCGGCAAGGAGCCCCGGCAGTTGAGCATCGCGCAGGCGGCCCTGCTGGTCGCCCTGCCGCAACTACCGGAAAAGCGCCGCCCCGACCGCAATCTTGCCAGCGCCGAAGCCGCCCGCAAACGTGTGCTCGCCCGCGCGGCGGTGGCCGATGTCGTCGGGGACGGCGAGGCGGAGCGGGCGGCCCTCGTCCCCGTTCCGGCCAAGCGGCGGCAATTGCCGGCCTATGCGGCGCATCTTGCCGAGATGGCTCTGCGCAAGCAGCCAGGCGTTATCCAGCATCACACGACGCTGCGCCGGGATATCCAGCAGGGTCTGGAAACCGTCGCCGACGAGGCCGCGAGACGGCTTGGACCGAAGGTCTCGGTCGCCATGGTCATGGCCGACGTCCGGACCGGCGAGATCGTCGGCGAGGTCGGCTCGGCCAATTATTTCGATTCCAGCCGCTCGGGCTGGATCGACATGACCCGCGTGCTGCGCTCTCCCGGCTCGACGCTGAAGCCCTTCATCTACGGCCTTGCCTTCGAAGAGGGATATGTCGCTCAGGAAACTATCATCGAGGACCGGCCCGCCGATTTCTATGGCTACCGTCCGCGCAATTTCGACATGACCTACCAGGGCGACGTCAGCGTGCGCGAGGCGCTGCAATTGTCGCTGAACGTGCCCGCCATTCGCCTGCTCAACGCCGTCGGGCCGACGCGGCTGCTGGTGCGCTTCCGCCGCGCCGAGGTGAAGCCGGTACTGCCGCCGAGCGAGGCGCCGGGCCTTGCCATCGGCCTCGGCGGCGTCGGCATCACGCTCAAGGATCTGGTGCAGCTCTATGCGGGGCTCGCCAATCGCGGCAAGCCGATGCGGATCGGCGACGGCATTCAGGACCAGCCGGGGCCGATCGATGCCCAGCCGCTCATGGAGCCGGTGGCGGCCTGGAATATCACCGACATTCTCTCAGACATCATTGCACCGCGCGGCAGCAAGCAACTCGGCATCGCCTACAAGACCGGCACCAGCTACGGCAATCGCGATGCCTGGTCGATCGGCTATGACGGGGCGCATGTGCTCGGCGTCTGGGTCGGACGGCCGGACAACGGCGCCGTGCCCGGATTGGCGGGTTACGTTTCGGCGGCGCCCATCCTGTTCGAGGCCTTCGCCAAATCGGGTGTGGCCATCACGCCCTTTCCCTCAACCCCCATGGGCGCCGTGCGTATTTCCGCGACCGAACTGCCGATCAGCCAGCGGCGCTTTTCCGTCACCGCCGCCGGCCTGCTATCGGCTTCAAGCCGCGAGCCGGCACCGCAGATCGTCTATCCGCCCGAGGGCGCGCGCGTCGATCTCGGCGCCAATGGCGGCGCCAGTTCGATCATGCCGCTGGCGCTGAAGCTGCAGGGCGGGAGGGCGCCGTTCCGCTGGCTCGCCAACGGCAAGCCGCTACCCGATCTCTCGCGCCGCCGCACCAACCAATGGGTTCCCGACGGCGCCGGCTATTCGACGCTGACCGTCATCGACGCCGCCGGTCGGGCCGCCAGCGTACGGGTGTTCGTGGAATAGCAGCCGTTACATCCGCGCGATCATGCCGCCCTTCTTTTGCCAGCCGGGGACGACTGTGCTAATTTACCGGATACTCAAACGAGGAATGACGAGATGTCGGAAGAGCAGGCAATCCGCGCGGTTGTTCACCTCTATGTCGATGGCATGGCATTCGCGAATGAGCCTGCGCTGCGCAAGGCGCTGCATCCCCGCGCGGCGATCATCGGCAATTATCAGGGCGCGGTGGAATGGATGACCCGCGACGAATTCATCGCGGCCATCGTGGAAGAAGGCAGCGCGCCGCCCGGCACAATACCGCTGATGGAGATCGAACTGATCGACATCGAAGGCGATGCGGCAAGCGTCAAAGTCGTCGACGAATTCGCCGGCATGCGCTTTTCCGACTATCTGTCACTGGTGAAGATCGACGGGCGCTGGAGCGTCGTCAACAAGGTCTATCATTTGCATCGGTAGCATTTCACCTTCTCCCCGAGGGGAGAAGGTGAGGTTCGTTACCCCCGCAGCACGCCACCCGTCGTCTTCGTCACATTGGCGACGATCTTCTGCGTCAGCGCCTCGAAATCCTCGTCGGTGAGCGTGCGCTCGGCCGGCTGGATCTGCACTTCGATGGCGATCGACTTCTTATCCTCGCCGAGCGACGCGCCCTCGAAAATATCGAAGACATTGACGCCGGTGATCAGCTTGCGGTCGGCGCCGGTGGCGGCGCGGATGATGGCGCCGGCTTCCACCGACTTGTCGACCACGAAGGCGAAGTCGCGCTTGACGGCCTGGAAGGGCGAGAGTTCCAGCGCGGGCTTGGTGCGCGTCGCCTTCTTCTTCGGTTCCGGCATGGCATCGACATAGACTTCGAAACCGGCGAGAGCACCGGTGACGTCGAGTGCTTCCAGCGTTTTCGGATGGAATTCGCCGAAATAGCCGAGCACGACCTTCGGGCCCATCTTCATCGTGCCGGAGCGGCCTGGATGATACCAGGCGGGGCCGCCCTGCTCGATCTGGATATTGCCCATCGGCAGGCCACAGGCTTCGAGCACCGCGAGCGCATCGGCCTTGGCGTCGAAGACATCGACCGGCTTGCCGCCGCCCTTGGCGGCATTCGACCACATGCGGCCGGAACCGGCAAGCGTCGCCGTGCCGCGACGGATGCCACCGGCAACGCGGCGCTGGCCCTCGGGCTTATCATTTTCATAGGTGCCGGAGACTTCGAAGATCGCGACGTCGCCATAGCCCTTGTCGGCATTGCGCTGCGCGGCCGAGAGCAGGCCCGGCAGGAGCGAGGGACGCATGTCGGACATGTCGGCGGCAATCGGGTTCGCAAGCTTCAGCGCCTCTGAACCACCACCGAAAAGCTTGGCCTGATCTTCCGAGATGAACGACCAGGTGACGGCTTCCAGCATGCCGCGCGAGGCGAGCGCGCGCTTGGCGGTACGGGTGCGGATCTGCAGCGTCGTCAGGATCTTGCCGTTGACGACATTATGGCTAGCGAGCGGCTGCGGCTTGATGTTGTCGACGCCGTGGATACGCATGATCTCTTCGACCAGATCGGCCTTGCCGTCGACATCGGAACGCCATGGTGGAACGGCGACGGAGACGCGCTCGCCGGAGCCTGAAACCGAGAAGCCGAGCTTCGTCAGGATCGACTTGCCCTCTTCCGTCGAGACATCGAGACCCGTCAGGCGCTTGACCTCGGAGAAGGGGAAATCGACGATCTTGGCGTCATAACCCTTATAGCCTTCGACCTTGGCCTTTGCAGCCGTGCCGCCGCAGCAGGCGAGCACCAGTTCGGTGGTACGCTCGAGACCGGGGACCATATATTCCGGATCGACGCCGCGCTCGAAACGATAGCGGGCATCGGTGATGATGCCGAGACCACGGCCGCTCTTGGCGATGTTCATCGGATCCCAGAGTGCGGATTCGATCAGCACGTCGACGGTGTTTTCATCGCAGCCGGAATGCTCGCCGCCCATGATGCCGCCGATCGACTCGATGCCGTTGTCATCGGCGATGACGACATTGTTCGGGCCGAGCTTGTATTCGCGCTGATCGAGCGCCTGCACGGTCTCGCCGTCCCTGGCGCGGCGAACGATGAGATTGCCCTTGACCTTGGCGGCGTCGAAGACGTGCATCGGCCGCCCCTGATCGAAGGTCATGTAATTGGTGATGTCGACCAGCGCGCTGATCGGGCGAAGGCCGATCGCCTGCAGACGCTGCTGCATCCATTTCGGGCTCGGGCCGTTCTTGACGCCGCGCACGAGGCGCAGCGCGAAGCCGGGGCAGAGGCGCGTGTCGTCAAGCTCGATCTTCACGTCCGTGGGCGTCTCGCCCTCGACTGTGAAGGAAGGAACGGCACGCGGCTTTAAGGTGCCGAGACCCGAGGCGGCGAGATCGCGGGCGATGCCATAAACGCCGGTGCAATCCGGGCGGTTCGGCGTCAGGTTGATCTCGATCATCGGATCGTCAATGCCGGTATAGGCGGCAAAGCTGGTGCCGACAGGTGCATCGGCCGGCAGATCGATGATGCCGTCATGGCTGTCGGAGATTTGCAGCTCCTTCTCCGAGCACATCATGCCGTGGCTTTCGACGCCACGGATGTTGCCGACCGCCAGCGTCACGTCGATGCCGGGAACATAGGTGCCCGGGGCCGCGAAGGCGCCAACGAGGCCCGCACGCGCGTTCGGCGCGCCGCAGACGACCTGAACCGGCTTGCCGGAACCAATATCGACCATCAGCACCTTCAGGCGATCGGCCTGCGGATGCTTTTCGGCGGACAGCACCTTGGCGATGACGAAGGGCTTGAAGGCCGCCTTGTCGTCGACATCTTCGACCTCCAGCCCGATCATCGTCAGGCGGGCGCAGATCTCATCGAGCGTGGCGTCCGTTTCCAGGTGCTCTTTCAGCCAGGAGAGTGTGAATTTCATGTCATCGATCCTTGCTTACGCGCTCAAACCGCCGAACAGCGTCGGCATGTCGAGCGGGCGGAAGCCGTAATGGTTCATCCAGCGGACGTCGGCGTTGAAGAAGTCGCGCAGGTCCGGCATGCCGTATTTCAGCATGGCGATGCGGTCGAGGCCCATGCCCCAGGCAAAGCCCTGATATTCATCCGGATCGAGGCCGCCGTGACGCAGCACGTTCGGATGCACCATGCCGCAGCCGAGGATTTCCATCCAGTCGGTGCCCTCGCCGAACTTGACGATCGGGCCGGAGCGGTCGCACTGGATATCGACCTCGAAGGAAGGCTCGGTAAAGGGGAAGAACGACGGGCGGAAACGCATCGTCACATTGTCGACCTCGAAGAAGGTCTTGCAGAACTCCTCCAGCACCCAACGGATATTGGCGACGTTCGCCGTCTTGTCGATGACGAGGCCTTCCACCTGATGGAACATCGGCGAATGCGTGGCATCGCTGTCCTGGCGATAGGTCTTGCCGGGAATGATGATGCGGATCGGCGGCTTCTGCGCTTCCATGGTGCGGATCTGCACCGGCGAGGTGTGCGTACGCAGCACCTTGCGCTCACCCTTCTCGTCCGGCTGGAAGAAGAAGGTGTCGTGCATCTCGCGGGCCGGATGCCCTTCGGGGAAGTTCAGCGCCGTGAAGTTATAATAGTCGGTCTCGACATCCGGACCTTCGGCAATCGAGAAGCCCATGTCGCCGAAGATCGCGGTGATCTCGTCGACGATCTGGCTGATCGGATGGATGCGGCCACGTTCAGCGGGCGACGAGCGCACCGGCAGGCTGACATCGACCGTCTCCGCCTTCAGCTTCGCCTCGATGGCGGCGTCCTTCAACGCACCCTTACGGGCGTTGATGGCGTCGGTGACGGAGTTCTTCAGCGCGTTGATCGCTGCGCCCCGCGTCTGCCGCTCTTCCGGCGACATCGAGCCGAGCGTCTTCAGCAGTTCCGAAACCGAGCCCTTCTTGCCGAGCGCGGCGACCCTCACGGCTTCGATCGACTGCTCGTCGGTCGCCGCGGCCACCTCGGCCATGAGTTGGGTTTCAAGTGTTACGAGTTCCGTCATCTGGTCCTGCCTTGCGGACGGCGGGCTATTGCGCCGCTCAGTCCACGGAATAATTGGTAAACGCATGCATCAGAAAGCTGGTCGCAACGATGAAGCGCTGCAGATCACTACCCATGTGCACGCGGCCAATCAACCGGGCAAGGAACAAAAAACCGCCGAGAAAGCGAATCATGCGCTGAAGCCCGGCGCGGGCCGGCGCCGGCGCCTGCTCGGACCAGGCCTCATAGGCCCTGTTCTGCGTCTCCAGGCCGAGACGGGCACCGGTGGCAATCTGGAGGAACAGCAGCCAGATGTCGCGCGCCTGCGCAACCTCAAGCGGCATGACGGTTTGCGGTTCCTCCTCGAAATCCATGAAGCCCAGCCGATCGCCGGCAAAGAACATGTCACGCGGATAAGGACGGCCATGGCAAAGACCCTTGGCATGCAACCGGCCGAGTTCGGTGGCGCAGGCGACCATGAGCTCGTCATGGGCGACGGGATCGCTGTCCTTCAGTTGCCAGAGACGCCGCTGTACCGTGATGCCGGCGTCCGCCAGCACGATGGCGCCGCCCGAGGCATAGAGAATTTCCGGAACGGCGATGCCCCGTTCCTTGAACAAGCGTATGCGCCGGATTTCGCGTTCCGCCATCTCTTGCGGCGCCAGACAGGCGCAGGGACGCAGGAAATCAACGGGGATGATGCGTGACAGGACGGCCTGCAGGTGGCGCCAGGCCGATGGCTTTTCCGTACCGTACCGCTTGATCCAGACAAGGCGCGATGAAAGAGGAACACGTTCAACGCGTCTGGATCCGCTCACCAGCACCGTCAGCAAAGCCTCGATATCCTTGCCGGTGAGATTCGGTATGAGGTTTAGGTCTTTGGTCTCGCCATTCAACAATTTCACCCATCCCCGGTATCGGGAATCCCCAAGGTGATCATCGCAAACTGATTGTATTCTGGAAAATACAAAACCCGCGCTGGTTACACAAGCGCGGGTTTCACAAATATGACAAAAACTGTCTAGAAGGCGCCGTTAGCCAACGGCAGCTTCGAACTCGTTCTTCGTGCCGGCGTCCTTGAGGTATTCCAGAGCCTTCTTCGAAGCGGCGACGAGAGCGCCGAAAGCTTCCGGCTCATGGATCGCCATGTCGGACAGAACCTTGCGGTCGACTTCGATGCCAGCCTTGTTGAGGCCGTCGATGAAGCGGCCGTAGGTCAGGCCGTGTTCGCGGACGGCAGCGTTGATACGCTGGATCCAGAGGGCGCGGAAATTGCGCTTGTTGACCTTGCGGTCGCGATAAGCGTACTGCTTGGAACGATCGACAGCGGCCTTGGCGGTCCGGATGGTGTTCTTGCGGCGGCCGTAGAATCCACGAGCCTGCTTCAGAACCTTCTTGTGCTTGGCGTGCGAGGTTACGCCTCTTTTTACGCGTGCCATTTCATGATCTCCTTAGTCTATAGCGTTACGAATAGTCTTAGAGACCGTTCGGCAAGTAGTTCTTGATAACCTTACGACCATCCGGTTCTGCGAGAACCATGGTGCCGCGGGCATCGCGAATGAACTTGTTGCTACGCTTGATCATGCCGTGGCGCTTGCCAGCAGCGGCTGCCTTGACCTTGCCGGTCGCGGTGATCTTGAACCGCTTCTTGGCAGAGGACTTCGTCTTCATCTTGGGCATTTTGCTACTCCTTCGATGCTTCCTGGCGCGCTTTGCTAAAAAGCCCTTCCCACAGATCCGGCCAGGTCGGGCTGCGACAAGGTGCCGGAGCGTTTGTTGTTGAACGGCGGATAACGGTGACGAACCATCCCACCAGCATTCTGAACTGCCACGGCATGCCCTGCCGGTCAGTTCGGACGCGCGCTTATAACCGCAGTTGCCTTAGAGTGCAACGGGCCGGACGCGTGAATCTTTGCAGATCGATGATAGGCATCAACCCCAGGGGCATAAAAGGAAAAAGCCGCCCAATGGACGGCTCCGACCTCTAAACTCTGCCCGCGCCTTACTTCGGCGCAAGCACCATCATCATCTGGCGGCCTTCGAGCTTGGGCTCGGCTTCGACCTTGGCGATCTCAACCGTGTCTTCCTTGACCTGCTGGAGAAGCTTCATACCGAGTTCCTGGTGAGCCATTTCGCGGCCACGGAACTTCAAGGTCACCTTCACCTTGTCGCCTTCTTCGAAGAAACGACCGATCGCCTTCATCTTCACCTCATAATCATGGGTGTCGATGTTCGGACGCATCTTGATTTCTTTGACTTCGACGATCTTCTGCTTCTTGCGAGCCTCGGCGGCCTTTTTCTGGTTTGCGTATTTCAGCTTGCCCAGATCGAGGATCTTGCACACAGGCGCTTCAGCATTGGGAGAAATTTCCACCAGATCGAGACCGGCCTCCTCTGCCATTCTCAACGCCTGGTCGGTCGGGACAACGCCCAAATTCTGGCCGTCAGCAGCGATAAGCTGAACTTTGGGAACGCGAATTTCCCTGTTGGAACGCGGCCCATCCTTCACGGGCGCATCGGTTTTAAAGGGTCTGCGAATGGTCGTACTCTCCACGAATTGTTTCGGATTAGCTGCAGCCTCCCGCTCCCGCCGGTGCAACTGACGGAAATGTCGTAAAAGCTGTGTTGAAGTCAATAGCATGCGGGCAGGAAAAAATCACCTCCCGCACGCCATTACTATGCCGCGCAGTCGCAAGATGCGCAAAGGACACAGTAATAACCTCGAATAGCACAGGGCGCCTGCAAAAATCGAGAGGATTTTTGGGGTCACATGCGCGCGAATCTGCTTTAAAGAGCGGAAAATTCCGGGAGTTTCTTGATGTCCGAAGCACTAGCCAACCTTGAGCAGACCTTCCTTTCCGTCGGCACCGGCGACGATCAGCGGCAGATCGCCATGCAGCAACGCGCGGCCCGGAAGGGTGCAAAGGGCGCCACCTTCGTCTGGCTCTCCGGCTATCGTTCCGACATGGGCGGCACGAAGGCGCTGGAACTCGACGCACTGGCCGAACGGCTGGGGCTCGGCTGCATCCGCTTCGACTATTCGGGCCACGGCCAATCGGGCGGCAAGTTCACCGACGGCACGATCTCGCGCAGGCTGGAAGAGGCGCTCGCCATCATCGACCACAGCAAGCCGAAGCGCATCGTCCTCGTCGGCTCGTCCATGGGCGGCTGGATCGCGCTCCGGCTCATCCAGGAACTGCGCAAGCAAAAGAAGGCACCCGTCATCCACGGCCTGGTGCTGATCGCCCCCGCTCCGGACTTCACCATCGACCTCATCGAGCCGAACCTTTCCGACACCGAGCGCAGATCGCTGGCCGAGCGCGGCTATTTCGAGGAGCCTTCGGAATATAGTCCCGAGCCGAACATCTTCACCCGCGCCCTCATCGAGGACGGCCGCGCCAATCGCGTTCTGACCGGCATCGTCGAGACCGGCTGCCCGGTCCACATCCTGCAGGGCATGCAGGACGAGGATGTGCCTTTCGCGCATTCGTTAAAATTGGTCGAGCACCTGCCGGCCGACGATGTGGTGTTAACGCTTGTGCGCGACGGCGACCATCGCCTGTCCCGACCGCAGGATATCGAACGCATGCTGATCGCCGCAGAGACGCTGGCACTGCATAATCTTCCATAAAAACATATGGATAGAGCAGATCAAAACCGGCGGGTAGTCCGCTCGCCGGGCCGGTTTCGCGTGGCATCCCGATAATCATAAGAAGCATTCAATTGTGGCAACTATCCCTTTGATTGTGCTGAAATTAACCATATGGCCGGGTTCCGCCGTTAACACTTAAGTAATGATTGACTTCACGCACCCCCCTACATTAACAATTTGTTAACAAATGCAGGGACGATACAAGGATAGTGGGCGTGCGTATTAAGGGCGTATTCGTTGCCTTTGCGGCTATAGTTGCCATGTCGTCGTCGGCTATGCCGGCCCCGCAGAAGACCGCATCGATGACCATCGGTGCCGTCACCTCCCAGCCTATCGGGCACTATGAATTTTGCGAGCGCCACACCGACGAGTGCGGACCGACCCGCAATACCGGCCCGGTCGACCTGAACGCCTCCACCTGGGCGCTCGTTAATCAGGTGAACCTGCGCGTCAACAAGACGATCACGCCGGCCACCGACATGGAAGTCTACGGCCAGGAAGAATATTGGGAATATCCGAAGACGGCCGGCGACTGCGAGGATTTCGCGCTTCTGAAGCGCAAGCTTCTGATCCAGCAGGGTTTTTCCGCCGCCAACCTGCTGATGACCGTCGTTCGCAAGCCTGATGGCGAAGGCCATGCGGTGCTGACGCTGCGCACCAAGCAGGGCGACTACATTCTCGACAATCTCGATGACGACGTGAAGGTCTGGTACAAGACCCCCTATTCCTACCTGAAGCGCCAGGCGAGCTACAATGCCGGCCGCTGGGTCACCATCGAAAACGGCAATGACGTGCTGGTCGGCGCGGTCAAGTAAGCGCCACGGGAACCAAGCCCAAGCAGAAGGCCGGCCAATGTGCCGGCCTTCTGCTTTTCCAATAACTCTCCCGAGCGCCCTCAGGCATTTCCGATCAATATACCCGCCGCCAGCACCAGCGAACCACCGACCACGACCTGCAAGGCCGCGCGCAGGAACGGCGTCTCCATATATTTGTTCTGGATGAAGGCGATCGCCCAGAGTTCGAAGAAGACGACGATGGCAGCGATGACGGTTGCCGTCCAGAAATACGGAATGAGATAGGGCAGCGCATGGCCGAGGCCGCCGAGCGCCGTCATGATGCCGCAGGCAAGCCCGCGCTTGATCGGCGAGCCGCGGCCGGAAATCTTGCCGTCGTCATGGGCGGCTTCGGTGAAGCCCATGGAAATGCCGGCTCCGACGGAGGCAGACAATCCGACGAGGAAGGTCTGCCATGTGTTTTGTGTCGCGAAGGCCGCTGCGAAGATCGGCGCCAGTGTCGAGACGGAGCCATCCATCAAACCGGCAAGGCCCGGTTGCACATAGGTCAGCACGAACTGGCGGCGCGCATGCGCATCCTCCTCAACCTTCACGCTCTCCGGCGTATGCTTGTCGCCCAGCATGCGGGCGATCTCCTCATGCCCCTGCTCGGCGAGCGCGAGATCGCCGAGAAGCTGGCGCGTCGAGGCATCCGAGACCTGCTTGGCCGCCTCGACATAGAAATTATAGGCCTGCTGCTCCATCGCCTCCGCCTCCTGGCGAATAGCGTCGAGCGACAGGTTCTTGCGCAGCCAATCCGGCTTGCGCTCGTAAAAGCCGCTGACATGCTCGCGCCGGATCAGCGGGATACGCTCGCCGAAACGCCGGCGATGCATGTCGATCAACGTCTTGCGGTGGGTGTCCTCGACCTCGGCCATATCCTCGAACACCCTGGCGGAGTCGGGATACCCGGCCCTTAGAATATCGGCATAAGCGAGAAAGATGCGCGCATCGTCCTCTTCGGCGGCAATGGCGACGGCGAGAATTTCCTGTTCGGACAAAGAGGCAAAGGAACGCTTCGGCGAGCGGAAGAAACCGAGCAGCATCAAAATCTCCATCTTTAGAATTATTCTAAATCTAAAGTGGCCGGATGCATGGGTCAAGCGGAAAGGCATGATCCCGAAGCAGGAGATGCCGTTTTAAGGCGAGATGGCAGCGAAACCGGCACGGCGACTTCGCCGGATTATTGAGACGGCGACATGGGACACTTGGTTACGCGGGGAAATGGCGTACATAGGAGCCGACACAAGCCCAGTGCCGCAGAAAAAGTTGTGCGCGGCGGGGCCAGGAGCATGAGATGGACAATGACCTACAGGGCCGCGCCGCCCATCTGGCCGGTATCCGAGAGAAGGCCGAAGCCGAGATGATGCGCATCGGCATCGATGCCGCCTTCATCGACCGGCTCGTCGAGACTTTCTACGGCCGCATTCAGGCGCATCCCCGGCTCGGGCCGGTCTTTGACGGCCGCCTTGCCGGGCGCTGGCCGGACCACATGGAAAAGATGAAGCGCTTCTGGTCCTCGGTCGCCTTCAAGAACGGCGCCTATGGCGGCAAGCCGGTGCAGGCCCATCTCGGCGTCGAGGGCATCGCGCCCGACCTGTTTCCGGAATGGCTGGTGCTGTTCTCGCGGACGCTGGACGACATAGCGCCGACGGATGAGGCCAAGGCCTGGTTCATGGCCACGGCCGAGCGCATCGCCAAGAGCCTGACCTTGTCGCTGTTCTATAATCCGGCAGTGGATGATCCGGCGAAGAAGCCGGTCTAAGCGTCAGGCTCTCGCAGCAAACACAGTCGCACCAATACTAGCGGCAACGACGAGCCCCGTGCCGAACATCTGCGACGGGGTCATCGGCTGCGTCAGGATGACGAAACCGGCGAAGGCGCCGATCGCCGGCTCCAGGCTCATGAGGATACCGAAGGAGGACGTCGGCATGCGCCGCAGCGCCACCATTTCCAGCGCATAGGGCAGAAGCGGCACAAGCAGCGCCAGACCCGCCATTTCGATGAGGCCATAACCGGTCACATGCGGCACGGCGGAGGCAAAGCCGAAGGGTGTGGCGACAATGGCGGCGACGATAAGCGACATCGAGAGACCCTCGAAACCCTTGAAGGCGCTCCCGACCCTCTTCGTCAGCAAGATATAACAGGCCCAGCCGGTGCCCGCGCCACAGGCAAACAATATGCCCGAGAGATTGCCGACCCACTCCTGACCGTTATACGCCAGCAGAAGCACGCCGATGCCGGCAATCAACGGCCAAAGGAGCTGGCGGCTCAATCCAAAGCCCAGGGTCGCGACCGACAAAGGGCCGAGAAAATCGATGGCGACGGCGAGGCCAAGCGGAATACGCTCGATCGCCAAGAAGAAGGAGATCGTCATCATCGCCGTCATGGCGCCGAGCACGAGCGCACCGATCCATTGCTCGCGGCTGTAGCGGGTCACCTTCGGCCGGACGATGATCGCAAGAATGATGGCGGCAAAGGCAAGCCGCAGCCATGTAGCGCCAGTCGCCCCGTAGGTGGCGATGGCCGAGGACGACAGAGCCGCACCGAATTGTATGGAGGACATGGACAGCACGCACATGAGAACGCCTGCACCAACACCGCCCGAAGACGCCGGCACATCCGGATGCGGCATCAGCACCGCGCCGCCATCCGTGCCGCTCTCAATCATCTTCTGGTCCATGGCCGCTCCGATCCTGCGCGGCTTGTAGACGGCAGGCAGCGGAGGGACAAATTCAAACTTTTCATGGTTGGGATCAGCCGCCCTGATAAGAGCGTATCAGGCTTCAAGCCCCTTCAGCACATTGGCGACATTCAGCCCGATTTCCGGCACGCCATAGCCGCCCTCCATGCAGGTGAGAACCGGCAGACCGGCGCCGGCGACCAGCTTGCCGATGCGAATGAAATCCTCCGAGGTCAGCTTGAAGAAGCTGATCGGGTCGCGCTCGAAGGTATCGACGCCCAGCGACAGCACGATCGCTTCCGCGCCGAAGCCCTCGATGCGGACGAGCGCATCGGCAAGCGCTTCAGACCAGACATTCCATGGCGTGCCGCGCGGCATCGGATAATTGCGGTTTGTGCCAAGTCCCTCGCCTTCGCCCTCCTCGTCGGCATGGCCGAGGAAATAAGGAAAAGCATGAATGGGGTCGCCATGCAGCGAAGCCGTGAAGACGTCGCCGCGCCGGTAGAAGATATCCTGCGTGCCATTGCCATGGTGGAAGTCGACGTCGAGCACGGCGACTTTCTTCGCACCGTGGTCGCGCAAGCGCTGTGCGGCGACGGCGGCATTGTTGATGAAGCAATAGCCGCCGAAGAGATCGAAGCCGGCGTGATGGCCGGGCGGGCGGCAGAGGGCGAAGGCGAAGCGATTGCCAGCATGCAGCCAATCGGCACCCGTCAGGGCGCAACGCATCGATGCGATTGCCGCTTCATAGGAGCCCTTGCTGATCGAGGTATCGGCGGCATTGGCATAATGACCGATCATGCCGACGATATTTTCCGGCACCCGCTGGCTGGTACGCCGCACCGGAAAGGAATTGGCGATCGCCTCGCCCTTGTAACCGGCCGCTATCCAACGCTCCCAGACAGAGCCGAGGAAATCGAGATAGGCCGGATCGTGCACCTTGCGCGCCGTCTCCAGCCCGTGTGCCTCAGGCGCCACGACATCGACAAAGCCCGCTTCCTTTACCGCCGCCAGAATCCATTCGGCGCGGAACGGCGCTTCGAAGGGCGTCACGAGCTGGCCGTCATGCAGCTCGGTCTTGGCGTCCCTCAGCTTGTGATCTTCCGAATAAATGACACGCATGATCGGCCCCCTCGCCTGCGACGTTCATTGGGTAGCCCAAAGGCTTACATGGATCGTGGCCAGGAAAAAAGAGCGGCCCGCACCCTTGAACGCGATGGGAAACGGCGGCACCTTCCGCTCGGATTTCCGTCGATTAGGAGATTCGCACGGCATGAAAGTCCTGATGGTCGATGTCGACGGCGTACTGGTTCATGGCAGGCCCAGCGATGGCCTGCACCTTTTCACCTATCTGGAACGCGATCTCGGCCTTAGTCGCGAGCTGATCCAGAAGGAATTCTTCCAGACCCACTGGGGCAACATCGTCACAGGTCGTGAGGACCTGGAACCCCGGCTTGCGAGCGTCCTGGCAAAGATCGCGCCCGGACTGAGCGCCGCAACGCTGATCGATTACTGGTTCGAAAACGATTCCCGGCTCGACCGGACGCTGCTCGCCGATCTTGCAGCCTTGCGGGCAAAGGGCGTCCCGATGTATCTGGCGACCAATCAGGAGCATCGGCGCGCCGCCTATCTGATGGAGACGCTCGGGCTCTCCTCCTATTTCGACGGGATTTTCTATTCCGCCATGCTGGGTTGCCAAAAGCCGACGCCCGAATTCTTCCGGCTGGCGACCGAACGGGTCGGCATCGACGCCAGCGAGATAGCCTTCATCGACGATTATCCCGCCAACATCGAGGCGGCACGGCAATTCGGCTGGAAAGCGATACATTGGACGCCGGGCTCCAGATTGGAAGATGCCCTTGCCGCGTTTTCACAGTGACCGCGCCGACCGTGCTCAGGCAGCGATCCGCTTGTAGAAGAGCGTCGTGTCGCAGAACCCGCCCTGCGGCCACAGGGCATAATCGGGGATGACGCCGGCGCGCTCCCAGCCGAGGCGGGGATAGATGGCTTCGGCGTCGCTGCCGGTTGCCGTGTCGAGCACCAGCAGGGTCTTGCCGCGCTTGGCCGCCTCGCGCTCAGCGGCCTCCATCAGCAGGCGGGCGAGCCCCTTTCCACGAGCGGACCGATGCACCAGCAGTTTCTTCAGATCGCCGCGATGCGGCTGGTTCGGCATCTGCGCCGCGCCGATCTGCACGGTGCCGACCACCTTGCCCTCGATGACGGCAACGAGAAGCAGGGTCGCGCCGGCCTCGACACTGTCGGCCACCCCCCGCCAATAGGGCTCGGCATCGTCAAGCCTGTAGGGCTGCATGAAGCCGACGGAGGCGCCGCCATTGACGCAATCGGCGAGCACCTCGCAGAGATCGGCGGAGACAGCGCGGGCATCAGTGGCGGAAAGAAGATGAATATCGGGCATGAAACTATCCTTGGATTAGGACCGGGGGCGGTCGAGGACGACGCAATAGCGCGCCGGCTTGTCGCCCGGATTGAAAAACACATGGCCGTCGCCGATGCCCATGAACAGGCAGTCGCCGGGCATGAGGCGATGCACGGTCTCGCCGACCGTCATCTCCATTTCGCCTTCGAACAGCCAGACATGCTGGCTCATGCCCCGGCTGGCGGCATTCGGCGGAAAGCTGACGCGCGCGCCGGCGGGAAAGGTAACCTCGACGAGATCGACGGGTGATTGTGTGCCGGCAGGCGAAACCGCGCGGCGGACATAGCCGGTTTCCGGGTCGCGCCAGACCGGTTGGTCGTTGCTCCGGGCCAGGGGCGAAACGTCCTTTTCCTCCTCGGCAAAAAAGGTCGAAAGCGACAGGCCGAGCGCTGCGCACAGCCGGGCGAGCAACGAAGCGGTCGGGCTCGCCTCGGCCCGCTCGATGCGCGAGATCATCGCGCGGCTGACCGCGGAAGCGTTTGCCAGCTCATCCAGCGTCAGTCCGCGGGCGATGCGCAACTGCTTGATGCGCGCGCCAATCGCGATTTCCAGATCGTCATCCATTATCCAGATCCCTATTCTACTATAGGAGAAATATATGATCCAATAATGGAATCAAGCGGAATAATCCCGCTGATCGCGACAGCTATCGCAAATGCCTTCAGCCGTGCGGATATCCCTAACAAAACCCTGCTTTTCCGCTTTGCGGCGCGGGGCGGCGCTGCTATATGGCGCGCATGAGCACCAATTCCACTACTCCGCTTTCGCACATCCGCAACTTTTCGATCGTGGCCCACATCGACCACGGCAAATCGACGCTGGCCGATCGTCTGATCCAGACGACGGGCGGCCTTGCCGAACGCGAGATGTCCGAACAAGTGCTGGACAATATGGATATCGAGCGCGAGCGCGGCATCACCATCAAGGCCCAGACGGTGCGCCTGCACTACAAGGCCAACAATGGCGAGACCTATATCCTCAACCTGATCGACACGCCCGGCCACGTCGACTTCGCCTATGAAGTCTCGCGCTCGCTGTCGGCCTGCGAAGGCTCGCTGCTGGTGGTCGATGCCAGCCAGGGCGTGGAAGCGCAGACGCTCGCCAACGTCTATCAGGCGATCGACAACAACCACGAGATCGTCACCGTTCTCAACAAGATCGACCTGCCGGCGGCCGAACCGGACCGCATCAAGGCGCAGATCGAAGAAGTCATCGGCATCGACGCCTCCGAGGCCGTGCTGATTTCGGCCAAGACCGGTCTCGGCATCCCGGACGTTCTCGAGGCCATCGTGCACAAGCTGCCGGCGCCGAAGAGCCCCGGCGGCGAAAAGGCGCCCCTGAAGGCGCTGCTGGTCGACAGCTGGTACGACACCTATCTCGGCGTCATGGTTCTCGTACGCATCATCGATGGCGTCATGACCAAGGGCCAGACCATCCGCATGATGGGCACGGACGTGAAATACCAGGTGGAGCGCGTCGGCGTGCTGACGCCGAAGATGGTGGCGGTCGACAGCCTTGGTCCCGGCGAGATCGGCTTTATCACCGCCTCGATCAAGGAAGTGGCCGACACCCGCGTCGGTGATACAATTACCGAAGACAAGCGTCCGACCGCCGCAGCCCTGCCCGGCTTCAAGCCGGCACAGCCGGTCGTCTTCTGCGGCCTGTTTCCGGTCGACGCCGCCGATTTCGAGGATCTGCGCTCGGCCATGGGCAAGCTGCGCCTCAACGACGCCAGCTTCTCCTTCGAAATGGAATCCTCCGCCGCCCTCGGCTTCGGCTTCCGCTGCTGCTTCCTCGGCCTGCTGCATCTCGAAATCATCCAGGAGCGGCTGGAACGCGAGTTCAATCTCGACCTGATCGCCACTGCTCCTTCGGTCGTCTATCAGCTGACCATGACCGACGGAACCGAGATCGAGCTGCACAATCCGGCCGACATGCCCGATGTCGTCAAGATCGCCGAATATCGCGAGCCTTGGATCAAGGCGACGATCCTGACACCGGACGAATATCTCGGCTCGATCCTGAAGCTCTGCCAGGACCGCCGCGGCGTTCAGACCGAGCTGACCTATGTCGGCAACCGCGCCATGATCACCTATGATCTGCCGCTCAACGAAGTCGTCTTCGATTTCTACGATCGCCTGAAATCGATCTCCAAGGGCTATGCCTCCTTCGACTATAATCTCACCGACTATCGCGAAAGCGATCTCGTCAAGATGTCGATTCTCGTCAATGCCGAGCCGGTCGATGCACTTTCCATGCTGGTCCACCGCTCGGCGGCGGAAAAGCGCGGCCGCGTGATGTGCGAGAAGCTGAAGGACCTGATCCCGCAGCACATGTTCCAGATCCCGATCCAGGCCGCCATCGGCGGGCGCATCATTGCCCGCGAGACGGTGAAGGCGCTGCGCAAGGACGTGACCGCCAAGTGCTACGGCGGCGACGCCACCCGCAAGCGCAAGCTGCTGGACAAGCAGAAGGAAGGCAAGAAGCGCATGCGGCAGTTCGGCAAGGTCGAAATCCCGCAGGAAGCGTTTATTGCAGCGCTGAAGATGGGGGATGAGTGAGGCTTGCCTCACCCCTGCCCCATATACTCCTTCGTCAGCACCTCGAAATCCTCCATCGCCGGCAGCGCCGCGTAGCTATGCTTAGCCGGAGTCGCAGCCCAGGGCAGCTTTTCGCTTGTCCAGGTCTCGACGAAAGGCGTGAACCAGCTGGCGTCATCGAGCATGGTCGGGCGCAGATTGACGAACCAGTCAAGCCCCTCCAAGCGCGTGAACATCCAGCTCATGCAGCTTGGGCAAAAATAATGCTTCAACTTTTCGTCGCGCATCCCGCCGATGACGGGCTCGCCTTGCGTGACTTCGAAACCTTCGCTCGGAATGGCGATGCTCAGCGAATAGGCGCTGGAGGACATGCGCTGGCAGCCGGTGCAATGGCAGGCCATGGCGAGCAGCGGCCTGGCGCTGACCTTCAGCCGCACCTGCCCGCAACGGCATCCACCTTCCCAGGGTAGATCTGGCTTGCTCATGGGTTGGTCTCCTCCGGTGTTTAACAGTAATTCAGCGCGGAATAATTAGCCCTCGAATCGACTTCTGCTCCAGCTATCCGACTTGAACTGAACTCCATCGCCCAAGATCCGAGCGCGTGCAGTATGACGACGGAGGCGCATTTGATCAATTTTCAGGAGCCTCCGCGAAGATTCGCGCCCAATCCTGCCGACTTCCAAGGATGCGGACGACGAGCAGCATATCCTCCTGAGTAACGAAGACTATCACATGGCTTTTGTGAAAATGAACGCACACAGGCGGCGTGAATTCGAAGCGCTGGCGAGCGATAAATGGCCGATCCGCCAATAGTAGAAGTGTTGATTGCAAGTCGGAATAATATCGCTCGGCTTGCCCCACACCGAATGTCCTAACGCCATACCCGTAAACCTCGACCAAATCCTCTTCCGCTTTTGGTGTGAGGCGCAGTTTCATTGTGATGGAACGCCCGCCCGCCGCCGCGCCTCAGCGAGAACTTCGCCAAGATCACGCGTGCTAACACCACTTTCCAATCCCTCATCGATCAGCTTCTGCAGACGAGCGATGCCTTGTTGACGCTCTTGGTCGCGACGAATGAGGTCGCGGATATAATCGCTGGCATTGCCGTACCGACCGCCGCCGGCCTGCTCTTCCACCCAGCTTTTCATTTGATCGGGCAAAGAAATATTCATTGTCGCCATAACAGATCTCCTTATGGCAAAGATTGCCATCTTTTGACAATCATGTCGAGATGATCGGATTTCGGAGCCAACTCGTCATCCAACAACACCCAATGGATCATCAATTTAAGTTGCAACCATTACAGCACGGCCTCCTCGCGCCGTTCCACCGCCGCCTCAATCGTCCTCACCCACGCCCGTGCGATCACCAGCCCGGCCGTCTCGGCGGCAGGCGCATGTTTCGCGGCGATCTCGGGATAGCGCTCCAGCCAGCCGGGCTCGATGCGTTCGATCGTCTCCTTGAAATCCCTCCGCCAGCTGTCGATCACATCGGCATTGGCCTCGAAATGGAACTGTGTGCCGTAGGTGGCGCGGCCGATGCGATAAGCCTGGTTACGGGCGACATCGCTGGTGGCAAGCCGCACCGCCTCTGCGGGCAGCGTGAACGTATCGGAATGCCATTCGAAGATGGTGAAATCGTCGCCGACACTCGCTAGAAGCGGATCGGCCTTACCCTCTTCGGTGACGCCGACCGTCTTCCAGCCGAATTCGCGGGCAGCGCCGATGAGGTTTTCGGCCTCATAGGCGCGCGCCAGGATCTGGCTGCCAAGGCATATGCCGAGCACGGCCTTGTCGGCCTCCTCAAACCGGCGCATGAGTTGCGCCAGCTCCGACAGATAGGGGTGGGTATCGTCATCGCGAGCATTCTGCTCGCCGCCGAGCACGACCAGTGCATCATGCACCGTCGGATCCTGCGGAAGAGGCTCGCCATCCCACGCCCGGAACCATTCGAGCTCCGCCCCCGCCTCCTTCAGCGCCATGCCGAGGGCGCCAAGCGGCGTGTTCTTCATATTCTCGACGATTGCGACCCGCATTCCCGTGATTCCTGAAAGACGATCCTGCGAAAGATGACCACGGGCGGATCGACGACGCAAGAGCGGGGCGCTTGCGGCTGGCCAAAGCCGAGCTTAAATGTCAGAAAACAACAAGGAAGGCGATGATGAGCGACAAGCCGCGGATCACCATTCTCTATTGCACCCAATGCAACTGGCTGCTGCGCGCCGGCTGGATGGCGCAGGAACTGCTGCAGACCTTCACCGACAGCCTCGGCGAAGTGGCGCTGATCCCCGGCACCGGCGGCGTCTTTGAAATCCGCATCGACGGCGAGTTGCTGTGGGAGCGCAAGCGCGACGGCGGCTTTCCGGGGCCGAAGGAACTGAAGCAGCGTGTGCGCGACGTCATCGATCCTGATCGCGATCTCGGCCATACGGACCGCGCATCGCTGGAGAGCTGACCGATTGTTGCGGAGGAGGCGCAGCCCGAATAGGCGCGCCTCCGTCTCGTTATTTGTCTTTCTTGCCGAAGCCCATGGGGGTTCCTGCCTGTTTGACGGCAAAGCCCGGCTGCGGCTTTGGAGCTTCGGCGGTTTTGTCCTTCTTGGGTTTTCGCGTTTCGCGATTTCCTCTTACTTGACCCTTTGCCATTTCAGGCTCCTTGTTTGGACCGCGACCACATGGAAGCGATGACATCCTACGGACCGCCTAAGTCGCGCCAAAAGCAAGCAATTTATTTCACTTCCTCCTTGAGGCATCGGAGAAAGTCATGCACCGGCGTTGAAATCGCCGGCGCCGCCGCTCGATCATTGATAGGGCGAACGGCAAGCCTGAAAGCCATTGTGAAGGGTGGTGTAGAGGTTCGTCCCCGGATTATAGCTTCGATAACGGTCGGCACACCACATTCGATGACGGGCGCGATTGTCGACCGGCGCACGATAGTTGGTTTTCGGCGGAACGTAATTGTTGCGCGGAAGGATGACGATCCCGGGGTTGTCATAGCGATTCCTGCCGCCAAGGGCCGGCGGCGGATTGGGGATTGGCTGGCCAGGCCGTCGATACCATTGCTGCCGCCCGAAACCGAAACAGCCGCGATAGTCGCAGAGAACGGAGCCATTGGCGCGGGGAGGAATGACGATCCTCGGATTATCCGAGGCCGCATGGCCGGCATCCAGGGGTGACAACAAGGCGAAGCCGAGAGCGCAGCCGGATGCGATCTTGGCGAAAACAGTCATGACGGGCTCCCGTATTATCGGTCTCGGCGAGACAACATCGATCCTTCGACGGCTCGTCTTTGTATTTGGGTCCTCGCCCGAGACAAAACCAGTACCGCATTGGCAGATACTTCGCCATCATCGATCAGTTGATCCTTTTCCCGGCATGTTTCATAAGAAGCGCAAACATTGCGAGGAGATTGCGCGTGAGCAGCTTGAAATTCGGCACCAGCGGCCTTCGCGGCCTGTCCATCGAACTCACCGGACGGGCATCCGCCCTCTATGCCACGGCCTTTGCGCGCCATCTGCTGAAAGGCGGCCACGCGCAGCCCGGCGATCTCATCCTCGTCGGCCGCGATTTCCGCGATTCCAGCCCGTCGATCTCGGCCACCTGCATCGGCGCGCTGAAACGCGCCGGCTTCACGCCGATCGATTGCGGCGCAGTGCCGACGCCGGCGCTGGCGCTTTACGGTCTGGAGCTCAAGGCTGCGTCGCTGATGATCACCGGCTCGCATATTCCGGCCGACCGCAACGGCATCAAATTCTACCGCCCGGACGGCGAAATCGACAAGCGGGACGAACTGGCGATCAGCGCGGAAGCCGCGGCGATCGGCGATGAGAGCCTGGATGAAACACCCGGCATCGGCGAAGATCGTACGGCGGAGACCGAGGCGCTGTTCTTCCAGCGCAACAGCGCGCTGCTGCCCGCCGGCAGCCTTGCTGGCCTCACCGTCGGCGTCTACCAGCACAGCACGGTGGCGCGCGACCTGCTCGGCCTGGTGCTCACGCATTACGGCGCCCGCGTCGTGCCGCTCGGCCGCTCCGAAAGCTTCATCCCGGTCGATACCGAAGCGGTCTCTCCGGACACCGTCCGCCTGCTGAAGGGCTGGGCGCCGGAGCATGGGCTGGATGCGATCGTCTCGGCCGATGGCGATGGCGACCGGCCGCTCGTCGCGGACGAAACCGGCGAACCGTTGCGCGGCGACCTGCTTGGCCTCATCGCAGCGAATTTCCTCGGCGCCGAGGTGGTGGTGACACCGGTCACCTCCAATTCCGGTATCGAGGCCGCCGGCTCCTATTCGGTCACGCGCACCCGCGTCGGCTCACCCTATGTCATCGCCGGCATGGACGAGGCGCTGGCCGCCGGCAAGACCAACGTCATGGGCTTCGAGGCGAATGGCGGCACGCTGACGGCCAGCCGCTTCATCGTCGAAGGCGAGCCCATGCGCGCCCTGCCGACGCGCGACAGCTTCCTGCCCATCCTCGCGACGCTTTACGCCGCCGCGCTCGCCAGGCAGCCGTTGTCAGCCGTTTCCGGCGGCTACCGCCTGCCCTTCGCCGCTGCCGACCGGCTGGAGAATTTTCCGGTCGAAACCAGCGCGGCGCTGATGGCACATCTGCGCGCCTCCGACGCAAATCTCGCGAGCTTCCTGGCGCCGGTCGCCGGTGTGGCCTCGAAGAGCGATATCGACGGACTGCGCGTGACGCTCTCCGATGGCCGCATCATCCATTTCCGCCCCTCCGGCAATGCGCCGGAAATGCGCTGCTATGTCGAAGCGGCGGGGGAAAACGAAGCAAAGGCCCTGCTGGAACAGGGACTTGGCCTCATCCGCGCCTGGGCGGCAGCCCGGTCATAGACCGGGCTTCAACCGCTTTTTTTCAGTTTGACACGAAAACTTCAAAAACCCTGTTGACACCGGAGAGCCACCCCCTTACATGCGTGTCCGTCGCCCAGATGGCGGAATTGGTAGACGCGCCAGCTTCAGGTGCTGGTACCCGAAAGGGTGTGGAGGTTCGAGTCCTCTTCTGGGCACCATTCCATTTTTCCAACGTTGATTTCGTTGGTTCTTTCGTCGATTTTGTCGTGTGATTTCCCCTTTGGGGACCGGACGGATTTCGATGGAAATTTCCCGAACCGCATCTGCATATAGGTCCCTGCCAGCCGTCTGGCTCCGGGTAGCTTGCCAAGCCACGAATGGCTTCCCTCCTGCCTCCTTGGGATCACCTCACCGGCAATCCCAAGGATCAAGCCCGACATCGGGACGAGTTTAGGTCAGCCCTTGCGGTTATGTCCCCGGCCGGTCGCCGGGGTGCAAAGCTGAACCTTGCAGCTCGGGTCGTCGGCGGTCGGCACGGATGCCTTGGATGGGATGCCGCGGTTTACGCAGGCAGCCGAATTCGACACATATCGATCGTAGATCATCGGATTGCCGACGTTGTGAGAGGGGTGTTGCAGGACAACCTCGCCTTCCTGGGCGATCTTGTCGTGAACAGCCGCACAGCTCATGGACTGGGTGTCATAGCGCGATATCGCCATCGCGCTTGAGGCGCACAGCCCGAATGCCGCAACCAACATAATCTTCTTCATGGGGGATTCCTCTTCTCGGTCATAGACTTTGTTATAAGAAGCACCCTATTATTCTGTATACCTTATCACTTTTGTGACAGTATGGTGCGCTGCCAAATTTGTCGCAGGCAGCGCTACCCTTTCAAGAACGTGCCTATACCTACAGGCTCGGGCTGAGCGGGACGATCGCGGCGAACCGCTGCCAATCCTTGCCCGCCTTCGGCGTCCAGGCGGCTTCGGCGATGGCCGGAAGGCGCGGGAAGACCAGGCGGTTGAAATAGGCGCGCGACAGGAAGTTTTCAAGCCAGATGCAGGCCTGCACGCCCTTCATCCGATCCTTCAGCTCATCCGGAAAATCGCCCTCGGCCTCGTAGGCATAGGTGTGGGCCGGCGGTACGGTGCCGGCCCAGCTGGCGCCCGGCTCCTGCCAGGCTTCAGCCTGCACCATGTCGAGATAATAGGCCTGGCCGGGGGTCATCACCACATCATAGCCCTCGCGCGCCAGCTCTATGCCGACCTCGGGCTTCTCCCAGGCCATCAGCAGCGTGCCTTCCGTGCCGACGCCGCCGCCATGGGCGACCTCGTTCCAACCGGAGAGCTTGCGGCCGCGCGCCGTCAGCATCGCCTTCACCCGCTTCAGGAAATAGGATTGCAGCGCGAAGGTGCCCGATATGCTCTCCCGCTCCATCAGCTTGCGCGCCATCGGCGAGGCGAGCCAGGAACCGTTGGCCACCTCGTCACCGCCGATATGGAGATATTCGGAGGGGAACAGCTCGACCATTTCGTCGAAGACCTTGCCGAGGAATTCATAGGTCAGCTCTATGGCCGGGTTGAGGGCGTTGTTGGGGTAGCCCTGGACGGAATGATAGCTTTCCGGCGCCTCCTGCCCGTCGGTCAGGTCCGGCAGGGCGACAAGCGCGGCGGTGCTATGGCCGGGAATGTCGATCTCCGGCACGACCTCGACGCCAAGCGCCAGCGCATGCGCGACGATCTCCCTGACATCCTCCTGCGAATAGAAGCCGTCGACCGGTTCGACGCCGTTGCCGAGTTGCGGCAAGAGAGGTTCGTCCGGACCGCGCAGCACGCCGGTCGAGGTCAGCTGCGGATAGGCCTTGATCTCCAGCCGCCAGGCCTCGTCGTCGGTCAGATGCCAGTGGAAGATGTTAAGCTTCAGCCAAGCGAGGATATCGATCAGCCGCTTCACATCCGCCTTGGGATGAAACTGCCGCGAGACGTCGAGATGGCAACCGCGCCAGCCGTAACGCGGCTGGTCGGAAATCGTGCCGGCGACCGGAAAGCGGAATTTTCCCGGCTCACGCCGCGCGCCGTCCAGAAGCTGCGCCAGTGTCGTCAGGCCATAGAGACGGCCGGCATCGGCGGAATAGGAGAGCGCGATCTCGCCGGACGAGAAAGCGAGCTCATAGGCTTCCCTGGCAAGCGCAGGCCGTTCGACGAAGCGCAGCGGCCTGCCCTGCGGCGCGGCGATGAGGCTGAAAGGCGTATGATTGGCGGGAAACAGACGCTGGAACAGCGCCTGCGCCGTCGCAACAGCCTTCAGGCTGGCGCCATCGGTTCCCTTGGCGGGATAGAGCGCGACCGGAAAGTCTTCGCCCGGCTTGGCATCGATCGCAGCCGGCCAGGGCTGGATGGCGAAGGGCAGGT
>DASWOH010000220.1:0-12623 GCA_036398815.1 Rhizobium sp.
CGCGGCCGCTGGTGCGCGAGCGCGTCTACAAGCTGCAGATGACCCCTGATCAGGGTGGAGGCGCGCCCGATTCCAAGGTGATGCGCATGGCGCGCGGCAATGTCCGCCAGCATATGAAATATCTCTCCTGGCTCGCAGGCTCCAGGCAATGGCTCGCGGGCGACCGGATGAGCTATGCGGATCTCGCCGCGGCCGCCTCGATTTCCGTTCTCGACTACCTCGGCGAAATCGACTGGATGGAATCGCCCGTTGCCAAAGAGTGGTATCAACGGCTGAAATCGCGTCCGTCTTTCCGACCGATCCTGGCGGAGCGCGTGCGCGGTGTAACGCCGGTATCGCACTACGCCGATCTGGATTTCTGACGAGGGCTGGATATGCCCGAAAACCGCGCAGCGGAAAAAGAAAGCAAGCGACAGCACATACTGACCGCCTTTCTTCGCGACGAAGCGCGGGCGCAGGGGTTCGATCTCTGTCGCATTACCCGGCCTGACGCCATTCCCGAGGCCGGCGTCAGGCTCGACCAGTTCCTTGAACAAGGCTACCACGGCACCATGGCGTGGATGAAAGAGACCCGCGAACGCCGCGGCAACCCGCGCATGCTCTGGGGGGACGTGCGCTCCATCGCGGTCTTCGGCCTGAATTACGGCCCGGAGGAAGACCCGCGCGGCATTCTGGAGAAGCCCGACAAAGCGGCCATCTCCGTCTATGCCCGCAACCGCGACTATCACGACGTCATCAAGGGCCGGCTGAAGGAGATCGCCACCCGCTTTGCGGCGCGCTCGCGGGAGGACGTCAAGGTCTTCGTCGATACCGCGCCGGTCATGGAAAAGCCGCTGGCGGCAGCAGCCGGGCTCGGCTGGCAAGGCAAACACACCAATCTCGTCAGCCGAACGCATGGCTCCTGGCTGTTTCTGGGCTCGATGTTCACCACCGCCGATCTGGAGGCGGACCAGACCGAGATCGACCATTGCGGCTCCTGTCGCGCCTGTCTCGACGCCTGTCCGACGGCGGCCTTCCCGGCGCCCTACCAGCTCGACGCGCGCCGCTGCATCTCCTATCTCACCATAGAGCA
This sequence comes from Rhizobium sp., assembly GCA_036398815.1. Lineage (GTDB taxonomy): Bacteria > Pseudomonadota > Alphaproteobacteria > Rhizobiales > Rhizobiaceae > Rhizobium. Next base: position 1,073 of record DASWOH010000220.1, read on the forward strand.
TAAAGGGCCGATCGATCCGCTGCTTCGGCCGCTGATCGGCAATCGCATCTACGGCTGCGACGACTGTCTCGCCGCCTGTCCCTGGAACAAATTCGCCAGCTCGGCATCGGAGATGAAGCTGATCGCCCGCGAAGACCTCAAGGAGCCGTCGATCGCCTTTCTGCTTGATCTCGACGATGCCGCCTTTCGCACCTTTTTCAGCGGCTCGCCGGTCAAGCGCATCGGCCGGGACCGCTTCATCCGCAATGTGCTGATCGCCGCCGGCAATTCCGGCGATCGCGCCTTGATCGGAGCCTGCCGTCTTCTCTCCGTCGATCCCTCGCCCGTGGTGCGCGGCATGGCCGTCTGGGCGCTGTCACAGTTGATGACGGCTGGCGAATTCCACGCTTTTGCGGCAGAAAGAGCCGACGAGCCGGACGCCGATGTCCGCGCGGAATGGAAACGAGCGGGAGTGGCATGATGCATGTGATGATTTTCGGCTGCGGCTATTCGGGAACCGCCATCGCCAAGGCCTTCGCCGGCTCCGATATTCGCATCACCGGGACGACCCGCTCGGCCGACAGGGCCGATCTTCTCGCCAGGCAAGGCATGGAAGCCTTCGTCTTCGACGGCAAGACGCTCGATCCGGCTCTCGCCGAGGCGATGAAATCCGCAACGCATCTGGTCCAATCGATCGCACCGGGCACGGCGGGCGATCCACTGCTCAGGCTGGCGCATCTCGATGTCGGCACGCTGATGCCAAAGCTCGAATGGGTTGGATACCTTTCGACAGTCGGCGTCTATGGCGACCATAAGGGCGCATGGATCAGCGAGGAAACGTCGCTGCACCCGGTTTCCGACCGCTCCGTCGAACGCGTCGAGGCGGAGGACGGCTGGCTGCGTGCCGGCGTCCGGCTTGGCATTCCGGTTGCGGTGCTCAGGCTTTCCGGCATCTATGGTCCCGGCCGCAACGCCTTCTGCAATCTGGAAAAGGGCACGGCGCGGCGGCTGATCAAGGCCAATCAGGTCTTCAACCGCATCCGTGTCGAGGACATCGGCGCCTGCGCCCGGTTCCTCTCCGACCGCCATCTCGGCGGTATCTATAATGTCACGGACGACGAACCGGCCGCGCCGCAGGATATCATTGTCGAAGCGGCCCGCCTCATGGGCGTCGAGCCACCGCCGGAACAGCCTTTCGAAACGGCGGACCTGACGCCGATGGCGCGCTCGTTCTATGGCGAGAACAAGCGCGTTTCGAACGCAAAACTGCGCTCCCTCGGCTTCCTTTTCCGCTATCCGGAGTACCGCATGTCGCTCGCCGAACTCTGGGCTTCCGGACGCTGGCGCGGCTGAACGAGGCCCTGATTACTTCAGCCATTTCGCACAAAAATTCCCACTAAGCCATCCCGCATAGTTCAATTTTCTCCGCATTTGTGGTTAATGATCTCTAAAATTGCACAGATGCGGCAGCAATTAAGGCGAAGCCGGAAAATTATTTTTCCGAATTTCGTGATCCTTCGCATTGCGCCGAAGGTTCGAGAAAATTTATTCTGTTTTTAACTGATTCCATTAGGTTTTTTCCAAGAAACGCCTTTTCCGGCAACCTGTCATAGTAATCGCTGTAAATCACGATTGTTACAGACTGTAACATTCCGTGATAATCGCCGGCACTTTTTCGCCATTTTTGGCCCGATTTAAGCCCCCCGCCGCCTATTGGGCGCAAGTTCAATTGCTTGAGGGAAAAATCGGTTTGAAGAAAATCAATCGTGCTATTGCGATCGCCGCGACTATATCCGCCTCTTTTGCTATCCTCTCTACGGATGCATTTGCAGCAACGGGATGCGGGGGCGCATCATGGTACGGCGGAACCACCAAGACTGCTTCTGGGGAACGGATGAGTTCCTCTCGTCTTACTGCCGCTCATCGCTCGCTTGCCTTCGGCACCCGGTTGAAGGTCACCAACCGCCATAACGGCCGCAGCGTCGTCGTTCGCGTCAATGATCGCGGACCTTTCATTCGGGGACGGGTACTCGATCTTTCCCGCGCCGCCGCACAGAATATCGGCATGGTTTCCTCCGGCACGGCCAAGGTCTGCTACGAAATCGTCGCGTCCAAGTAATCCACGAATTCGCCGGTAACGATCCGGCGTTTCGGCGTAGTGCTTGCTCTCTCCGTCAATCGCGGCTACCACGCGGTTGAGACGTCTCAATAATCCGCCGCCATGTGCTATATTCGTGCGGATTGATGAGGTGTCAGCGACATCATGATGGGCGCATGGGCCTTTCCGACAATCGATCGTGATTTTCGGGGCCATGTGCCAAGCAGGAGAGTAGTGAATGCGTTTGGGCGGCCGGCTGCAGGGGGCCATCGAAGTTCTTGCCGATATCGAAGCGCGCAAGCGACCGGTGGCCGACGCCCTGAAGGATTGGGGGCTTGCCCATCGCTTCGCCGGTTCCGGCGACAGGGCCGCGATCGGCAACATCGTCTATGACGCCCTGCGCATGCGGCTGTCGCATGCCTGGCTGATGGGCGACGACAGTCCCTCCGCGCTCGCCCATGCCGTCCTCTTTCGCCAATGGGGCCTGACGCCCGAAGCGCTGGCCGCCGAACTCGACGGCGACAAATTCGCGCCCGAGGCGCCGAGCGCCGAAGTGCTGGCCGCCTTTGCCGCCCGCGAGCTCGACGATGCGCCCCGCCATATCCAGGGCGACATTCCGGAATGGGTCGAACACTCCTTCCAGCAGGCTTTCGGCGACGGCTGGCTGGCCGAGGCGCAGGCGCTCGCAGAACGGCCGACGCTCGACCTGCGCGCCAATGCGCTGAAGGCCAGCCGCGACAAGGCGGTCAAGGCGCTGGAGCGCGCCGGAGCCCAGGCTTCGAAGATCGCCCGTAACGGCATCCGCATTCCCGCCGGCGAAGGCGCGTCTCGCCTGCCGAACGTTACCGCCGAGCTTTCCTTCCAGAAGGGATGGTTCGAGGTGCAGGACGAGGGCTCGCAGATCGTTGCCGATCTCGTTCTGCCGCAGGAAGGCGACCAGGTGCTCGATTATTGCGCCGGCGGCGGCGGCAAGACGCTCGCCATGTCGGCGGCGATGCACAATAAGGGCCAGGTCCACGCCTATGATACCGATCGCCGGCGGCTGGCACCGATCATCGAGCGATTGAAGCGCGCCGGCACGCGCAATGTCCAGGTTCACGACGAGCGCAATGCCCTGCTTGCCCTGCGCGGCAAGTTCGACAAGGTGCTGGTCGATGCGCCCTGCACCGGCACGGGCACCTGGCGCCGTCGCCCCGATACGAAATGGCGGCTGACGCAGAAGAACCTCGACGAACGCATCAGCCAGCAGCAGGAAGCACTGGCCCAGGCCGGCGAATTCGTCCGCCCCGGCGGCACGCTGCTCTATGTCACCTGCTCGGTCCTGCCGGAAGAAAACGAGGCGCAGGTCAACCGTTTCGCGGCCAACAATCCGGAGTTCGACGTGGTCGAGGCGCTGAGTTCCTGGGAAAAGCTATTCGGCAACGAAGCGCCGAAGCCGCACTCGTCGGACGGCAAGACCATCACCCTGACGCCGGCATCGACCGACACCGACGGCTTCTTCTTCTGCCGATTGCAGCGCAAGGGCTAAGAGCAATTACAGGAAAAGTGCGCAAGCGGTTTTCCGTCCGGAATTGCGTAAGAACAAGCGCTCACTCCGCCCGCAGCGGATATTGCTGCTTCGGCGGGATGAGATGGTGCAGCACGGCGATGGCGATCAGCAACAAGCCGCCGAGGCCGACCACCGTAAACAGCGTCCAGGCCGACAAATGCGAGCCGAATGCCACCAGCGGCACGGCGCCCGCCGGCGGATGCGTCACCCGTAGCATCAGCATGCCGGCGATGGCGAGGCCAACGGCAATGGCCGCCGCCCACCACAAGCCGGGAAATAGCGCCATGGCAAGGCTGCCGACGAGCGCGGCCAGCAGATAGCCGCCAAGCACATTGGCCGGCTGCGCCAGCGGGCTTTTCGGCTGCCCGAAAATCAGCACGGCCGTTGCGCCGAAGGGGGCGATCAGCAGCGGAATGCCGGTCGCGACCGTCAAACCGCCGACCGCGATCATGCCGGTCACGGCGCCGATGCCGGACTTCAGATGCCCGTGCCAGTGGCCTTTCGGCTCATGACGATGGATGAAATGCTTGAAATAGCGCTGCATGGAGGGCTTGAAAACTCGAACGGACTCAACTTGCCTATTTTTTGAACTGAAGCTGCCGCTTTTTCAAGCAAATCCATTCCATTGGCGGGAGCGAAATCGATAATTTCCTATCTTCGGAAATCGTTGCAAACTAGAGCGTTTGACACCAGTTTATTTTTAATACATGACACCAGTCGCCAAGTTTTTTGACGGTGCCCCAGCTGTCACAGGAGAGGAACATGAAACTGAAAATCAATTTTGGCGCCGCGCTGGCGCTGGCCGTTGCTATGTCGGCCCTTCCGGCTCTGGCCAAGGCTCCCGAGCCGGCAGCCATCATCAAGCACTATGCCGAAATCGCGCATGCCAAATACGAGGACTCGCTGATTACGGCCAAGGCGCTGGACAAGGCCATCGACGCCCTGCTTGCCAATCCCAGCGACAAGACGCTGAAGGCTGCCCAGGCTGCCTGGATCAAGGCGCGTGTTCCCTACCAGCAGTCGGAAGTCTACCGCTTCGGCAATCCGATCGTCGACGATTGGGAAGGCAAGGTGAACTCCTGGCCGCTGGACGAAGGCCTGATCGACTATGTCGACGCCTCCTACGGCACCGAAAGCGACGAGAATTCGCTCTACGTCGCCAATGTCATCGCCAACAAGACGATCAAGATCAACGGCAAGGATGTCGACGCCTCGCATCTGACGCCGGAATTCCTTTCGGGCACGCTGCATCAGGCCGGCGGCGTCGAAGCCAATGTCGCGACCGGTTATCATGCCATCGAATTCCTGCTCTGGGGCCAGGACCTGCACGGCACCGGTCCCGGCGCCGGTGAACGTCCCGCCACCGACTACGATCTGAAGAATTGCACGCACGGCAATTGCGACCGCCGCGCCGAATATCTGAAGTCGGCCTCGACACTCCTGGTCTCCGACCTGCAGGAGATGACCGAGAAATGGACGCCGGACGGTGAGGCCACCAAGAATGTCGAAGCCGATCCGAAGGCTGGCCTTGCAGCCATCCTGACCGGCATGGGCTCGCTGTCCTACGGCGAGCTTGCCGGCGAGCGCATGAAGCTCGGCCTGCTGCTGCACGATCCGGAAGAAGAGCATGATTGCTTCTCGGACAACACCTACAACTCGCACAACAACGACGCCATCGGCATCGCTGCCGCCTATAACGGCAACTATACGCGCATCGACGGCAAGAAGCTGAAGGGCCCGTCGCTGCACGACCTGGTCGCCGCCAAGGACAAGGCGCTCGACAAGGAAGTGGAAGCCAAGCTCAACGCCACGCTCGCTGCCATGAAGGCCATGGTTCATCGCGGCGAAACGGTCGAGAAGTACGACCAGATGATCGGCGAAGGCAACACCGCCGGCAACGCCACCGTCCAGAAGGCGATCGACGGCCTGCTCGACCAGACGAAGAGCATCCAGCGCGTCGTCGCCGCTCTCGACCTCGGCACGATCAAGCTTGAAGGCTCGGACAGCCTGGATAATCCTAACGCTGTCTTCAAGAAGTAAGTAAGGGAGAGCGGCAGCGTCTCAAGCGCTGCCGCTCCGACACCCATGACCCGCATTCCGGCTCGCCGCGCCCTCCTGCCCGCCTTCGTCGCGGGTCTTTTGGTTTTTTCCATCACCCTGGCCGCGGCTGAGATTCTGAATTTTCCATCCGTCCGCACCGATCTTTCCGCCGAACAGCTAAAACGGGTGCAGGACATCGCCCGGCCGACCACTGATTTCTCCAAGGCCGAGCCCTATGAAGCGATGGAGAGCGGCGCGACCACGACGATCGCCCCCGTCAGCCGCGATATCTTCTCGCAACCCTCGGCCAATCTGGGCCTGGAGCGCGAAGAGAATTTCCATCTCGGCAATGCGCTTTTCCGTAAGCTCTGGGTTTCCGCGCCTTCCTCCACGCAAGCCTCCGACGGGCTTGGGCCGCTGTTCAACGCCCGTTCCTGTCAGAGCTGTCACATCCGCGACGGTCGCGGCCATCCGCTGGAGACGGCGGGAGCCGCCGCCACATCGATGGTGCTGCGCCTGGCGCGGCCCGCGATCACGCCGGAAGAGGAACAGGCGCTTCGGGAGTTCGAGGCGATCAACTTCCCCGACGCCACCTATGGCACGCAGTTGCAGGATCTCGCCGTGCCCGGCCTTGCCGCGGAAGGCAAGGTGGCCGTCACCTATACCGAGGAAACGGTGGCGCTCTCGGGCGGCGAGACCGTCACCTTGCGCAAGCCGCACTATACCGTAGCCGACCTTGCCTACGGCCCGCTCGGGGAGACGACCACGATCTCGCCGCGCATCGCCCCGCCGATGATCGGCCTCGGCCTGATCGAAGCCATTCCGGAAGCCGATATCCTTGCCCATGCCGATCCGGACGACCGGGACGGCGACGGCATCCGCGGCCGCGCCGCCATCGTCCGCGATCATCGCACCGGGCAGATCGCGCTCGGCCGCTTCGGCTGGAAGGCGCAGAACGCCACGGTCCGCGACCAGGTGGCCAGCGCCTTCTCCGCCGATATCGGCATTTCCACCCCCGACCGGCCGACGCCCTATGGCGATTGTACCGTCAAGGAGCCGAAATGCCTCACCATGCCGACCGGCGTGCAGAAGCGCCTCGGCGATACGGAAGCGCCGGGGCCGATCCTCGATCTCGTCAGCTTCTATTCCGAAAACCTTGCCGCGCCCGCCCGCCGCAAGGCGAGCTTTCCGGACGTGCTGCACGGCAAGGAAATATTCTATCAATCCGGCTGCGCTGCCTGTCATACACCGAAATTCGTCACCCGCGACGATCTCAAGGGCAGCGACGGCAAGGACAAGGCTCAGGCCTTCCAGCTGATCTGGCCCTATTCCGATTTCCTGCTGCACGACATGGGCGACGGTCTCTCCGACGGCCAGCCGGTGGGTGTGGCATCGGGCCGCGATTGGCGCACGCCGCCACTCTGGGGTATAGGCCTGACGCAAACGGTGAGCGGCCGGCAAGCCTATCTGCATGACGGCCGCGCCGACACCCTGACCGAAGCCATCCTCTGGCATGGAGGAGAGGCGGAGAAAGCCCGCAATACTTTCGCAAACCTGCCGCAGGACGACAGGCAAGCCCTCATCAACTTTCTGGAGTCTCTCTGATGCGCCCCTGGACATCCCTTGCCAAGCCGCTTGCCGCAAGCCTCCTTATCAGCCTCCTGGCGCTGCCCGCCGGCGCCCAGCAAGCGACGACCAACGGCGCCGGGCTGAACGAGGCGGCCGTGCCGGAGGTGATGCGGAAGGCGATCGACGACGTCATCCGCCCCGGCTACCGCGCGGTGCACGACAGCGCCTCGAAGCTGACCACCGCCATGAAGGCGCTCTGCGCCGATCCCTCCGCCGCAAGCCTTTCGGCCGCGCAAACCGCTTTCGGCGACACGGTCAAAAGCTGGTCGCGCATCGAGATCGTGCAGACGGGGCCGATCATCGAGAAGAACCGCTTCGAGCACATCCTCTTCTACCCCGACCGCAAAGGCGTCGGCCTCAAGCAGGTGCAGGCGCTGATCGCCAAGGCCGACGAGCACGATACCACTGTCGAGGCCGTCGCCGGCAAGAGCGTGGCGCTGATGAGCATGACGGCGCTGGAATATGTGCTTTACGGCAACGGCTCCAGCGTTCTCAGCTCCGAGAAACAGGGCTTCCGCTGCCGCTATGGCGCGGCCATCGCCGGCAATATCGAGAACACCGCCAAGGAAATCGCCGACGAGTGGGACGATCCGAACGGGGTGCAGAAATCCTGGAAGAATCCCGGCAAGGACAGCGAAGAATTCATGGACAACAAGGAGGCGGTGACCGCACTGCTCGGCATTCTCGTGCACGGCGCCGGCAACGTGCGCGACCAGCGGCTGGAAACCTTCTACAAGGGCGATCCGGCCGCAGCACGGCCGAAAATGGCGATCTACTGGCGATCCGGCAACACCTGGACCTCGCTCACCGCCAATCTCGAAGGGCTGAAAGCACTCTGGGAAAAGGCCGGGATGGCCGACCTCCTGCCCGCCGACAAACGCGACATGGCCGGCAAGATCGACGCGCTTCTCGACAAGCTGATTGTCACCGCGCCGACCGTCAATCCCGATATCGAAGCGGCGATCGCCAGCGATGCCGACCGCGCCAAGATCGACATGCTGCTTGCCGACACCCGTGACCTCACCACCGGCTTCAGCGACAATTACGGCGGCGCGATCGGCCTTTCCGCCGGCTTCTCCTTCGCCGACGGGGACTGACGGCGATGCGGAGCGCGCTGATCGACCGCAGGGCCTTCGTCAAGGCAGCCGGGCTGACCTTCCTGGCGGCTTTGAAGCCCGGCGCGCTGATGGCGCTGGAGCGGGCCGATGCGGTCTATGCCTCCGGCATTCGCACCGCTGACGGCTCCTTTGCCGTGGCGACGGTCACAGAGCGCGGCGAGATCGTCGACCGGGTGGCACTGCCCGCCCGCGCCCACGGCATGGCCTTTTCGAAGGTGACCGGCAAGACCGTCGCCTTCGCCCGCCGCCCCGGCACCTATGCGATGATCTTCGATCCCTGGAACAAGGGCGAGCCCATCGTCATCACCGCGCGCGAGGGCCGGCATTTCTACGGCCACGGCACGTTTTCGCCGGACGGAAAGCTGCTCTATGCCAGCGAGAACGACTTCGACGCCAACAAGGGCATGATCGGCATCTACGACGCCCGCAACCGCTTCGCCCGCATCGGCGAATACGAGACCCACGGCACCGGCCCGCACGACATGACCGTGTCCGACGACGGCAAGCTGTTGATCGTCGCCAATGGCGGTATCGAGACGCATCCGGATTTCGGCCGCACCAAGCTCAATCTCGATCATATGGAGCCGTCGTTGACGCTGATCGAGGCGGCCAGCGGCCGGCTGATCGAAAAGCATGCCCTGCCGCCTCAATATGCCAGGGTCTCCACCCGGCACGTCGATATCGACGCCCAGGGCCGCATCTGGTTCGCCTGCCAGTATGAAGGCCGCCGCAACGACCTGCCGCCGCTCATAGGCCATTTCGCCAAGGGCGAGGAACTGACTTTCGTCCCCCTGCCCGACGACACCACCCGCGCGCTCGGCAACTACGTCGGCGCCATCGCCGTCAACCGCGCCGACAACCTCGTCGGCGTCACTTCGCCCGTCGAGGGGACCTCCGTGATACTCGACGCGAAGACCGGGGCAGTGCTGAAGGTCGAGAGCATAGCGGATGCGGCGGGGATTGCGCCGGCAGAGCATGGGTTCGCGGTGTCGTCCTATCGCGGGGAGTTTCTGGGACAGCACAGCGATGTCGCCTGGGATCAGCATATCGTGCGGATCGGGCGTGGCTGAGGCTTCGCTGGGTATGGGTTTTATTGCGCATGGAGCGGCATTGAGTTTGTCGCACCTCTGACACCCCCCTCTGTCACTTCGTGACAGAGGGGGGTGTGCATTCTCCGCAAACTCGCAGTCGAGACTCCCACCTCACCACCGCTTGGCAAATTCCGCCTGCTCCGCGCTGATCGCCGTCGCTGCCGCCTTGGCGGATGTCCTGAGCCAATCGTCGCCGCGCTTGTCGAGATCCGCCAGAATCCCGGGAATGCGGGCGGCATCGTCAGCCTGGCAATTGGCGATTTCGAAGCCCATCAGGTCGAGCATATCGGGCGACAGCAGGATCTGTGCATCGCCCGCGACTTCGATCTTGCGGCTGTTCGGCGACAGGCGGCGGACCAGCAGCTTGCCGGTTACCTGATAACGCGGATCGGGAGCGCGTGTCCGGCCGGCGGCGATGACGCCCGTGTAGATTGCCGTATCCGATGGGTTGTGCCGCAGCGACCAGGCGGATTGGGCAAGGGCCTTGACCTCGCGCAGCACTGGCCCGCCGAGCCATTCGACATCGGCGATGAAACGCGGACGGCCGAGGCTGCCGGTGCCGGCCGTACGCGGCTTGGGGACGAAGGCAAGCGTCGGGTCCGGCAGCGACCGCCGCAGTGCATCGAGATAGGGCTCGGGCACCGGTTTGACCGCCGGCGGCAGGTCTCGAAATTTGTCCCAGAACGTCTTGCGCTCGGCGTTCGACAGGATCACGTCGTTGCGCAACCGCTTGTAATCGCGCTCGAGAATGACCGCCGAGGGCTTCTGCAGGCCGCGCCGATAGCCGCCCAGGATGGCATCGGCGATAACGCGCGGCGTCGGCCCTTCACTGCCGCGCGCCAGGATCGCGCTCGCCGCCAGCCGCACGAGATCGAGCGCATAGGGCATGGTCGCGGCATCGTCGAAATCGTTGAGGCCCCAGGCCAGCCGCCCCTCCTCGTCGCGCCAGGTGCCGAAATTCTCCAGATGCGTATCACCGATCGCCAGCACTTGCGGAGCGCCCGCAAGATCCGGGCAAATATCGAAGATGGTCTCGGCCCAGCGCCAATAGGTGGCGCGCAGGAAGACGAAGCCGCCGCTCTTCATCTTCTTGTACTTCTTGTCGAGATCGGCCTCCACCAGATCGGCGCCGAGCTGCGCCCGCATCCAGCTTTCATAGTTTTTCGTCGATTGCAGGATCGTCGCCATTTCAGCCCCATCTCGAATCTTTGCTTCAAGATAGCAGAACTCGCCATTGAGGATATTCGATGTTGGCGATAGAGCTCAGCCGAAAATTATTTCGTCATCCCCCGCAAGCTCAAGGCTCTCGAAATGAGTATCGATCACCATGACGTCACGCTTCCGGTCCGGATGCAACTGGACGCCTATAATGCGAAGGACATTGAAGGCTTCATGCAATGGTGGGCCGACGACTGTCAGTATTATGCATTCCCGTCCACTCTTCTCGCTTCCGGCGTGGATGAAATCCGAGAGCGGCATGTCGCCCGCTTTGTCGAACCCGATCTTTTCGGCAAGCTTATTGCGCGGATAACGGTTGGTAACGTCGTCGTCGACCAGGAGACCGTCACCCGAAACTTCCCGGAGGGGCGTGGCGAGGTGGATGTAATCTGCATCTATGAGATTGAGAACCGCAAGATCGCCAAAGCCTGGTTCAAGCTGGGAACCCCACGCCTGCATTCGGCCGCCGCCTGACCGGGTGCTTTACGACCGTTCTTATTGTCGAATTCCATCATATTACCCTTGTCCAAACAACCCCGCCATGCCAATTTCGCACCCGCGAAAGGGAACAGCATGACCGGGGAAAACAGCGGCGACTTTCGGGCGCGCATAAGGACGAGTTTCGAGCGGCAGGCGGCGATGGCGACGATCGGCGCGGAACTGACGCGCGTCGAGCATGGCATGGTCGAGATCGAGCTGCCATTCGACGTCAAGCTGACGCAGCAGCACGGCATCCTGCATGCCGGCATCATCTCGGCGGCGCTGGATTCGGCCTGCGGTTTCGCGGCCTATAGCCTCATCGACCCGACAGCCTCGATCCTAACCATCG
>DASWOH010000221.1:0-2670 GCA_036398815.1 Rhizobium sp.
AATGCACATCGATAACTATTGCCCTTTTCGGGCCGGATCGCGATTCAATATCCCGTCGTCTCCAGGTAGCTGACTCCGGTGTGATTTCCGCAAATCCGGGTTGGCCCCTCCCATTACGGGAATTGACTGTCGACCCAGGATTCATTGTTCATCGCCGATACTTTGATATCCAGGTTCTTCGACGGAAGTTGCAGCCGCCATTGAACCGGAATATCCGGGTCTTCCTCACTTTGTGTGGTGGTGGAATTTGCGGTGGGCGAAACTCTCGACGCCGTACGGGCGGAGGAGAATTTCCGTGAAGTAGTGGCCACGCAGAGATCAGATCAGCCGATTGAAGACGATCAAGTGGGCGCTTTATCGCAGAATTAGTTGAGCATGCTCGCAGAACGCATGCTCCGCTCAATTGACGGGGTGACCACACAAAGTGAGGAAGACCCAGTTTTGTTGATTGCCACTGAGAACTGGCTCTGACTCACATTTGCTGCTGTCGTGAGGGAGATTTCCGCTGATTCACCGGAGGATCAGCAATGGGCCATCGATTGCCGCATGCGAGTCTCGCGCCGTTTGGCTTTGTAGTAGAGGCCGTGAAATTCGTTGGAGAGTGCGTTCAAGTTCGGCTCAGATCGCGCAATCCAGTAGCAACTTGTCCGGACTGCGGACGATCAAGCCGACGGGTTCAAAGCCGATATGTGCGACGACCCGCAGACTTACCTCTTAGCGGCCGGCGGGTAGAGTTGACCGTCGTAACGCGTCGGTTCTGGTGCGATGCCGTGCTGTGTGGTCGACGCATCTTTTGCGAACAGTTCGGTGAAAACGTGCTGGCTCGCTATGGTAGACGCACCCAGCGGCTGGAGATGATTGTTCACCATCTCGGCTTGGCGCTTGGCGGTAGACCAGCCGCAGCATTTGCCGATCGTCTAATGGTGCCGGTGAGCAACGATACGCTGTTGCGGGTGGTGCGCCGCCGTAATGCTGATCGGAACGAAAATCTCAACGTTGTCGGCATTGACGATTTTGCCTTTAGGCGCGGGCAAACCTACGGAACGATCGTTTGTGACCTTGAGCGGCGGAGACCCGTCACCCTGTTGCCAGATCGCGCGCTGGATACGTCTCGAGCATGGCTTACCGAGCATCCGTCGATATCGATTGTCGCCCGTGATCGAGGCGGTGGCTATGGTGAGGCCATTGCGAAGGCGTTGCCCAATGCTGAGCAGGTTGCTGATCGCTGGCACCTAATGGAAAATTCCAGTCGGGCCTTCCTCGACGCTGTCGGCAAGTCGATGCGGCAGATCAGACAGGCGGTCGGCAGCAATGTCGTTGATCCCAAGCTTCTGACATACGCTGAGAAGCTGCAGTATGAGGGGTATCTACGCCGCCAGGAAACGAACGAGGCGGTCCGGGAGCTGTCGAAGAAGGGAACATCAATTCGGCAGATTGTGCGGCAAACCGGCCATAGCCGGAAGCTCGTTCGCGACGTTTTAAGGGGGCAGCGTCTCGACGTGTTTCGAACGCGGCCCAGCTCTCTGGATAGCTGGCTGCCTTGGCTCAACAGCCGCTGGGAAGAAGGGGCACGGAACGCTTCGGCACTCTGGCGTGAGATGAAGACGAAGGGTTTTGCGGGACAGAGTGGCGTCGTATCGCAATGGGCTCAACGCCGACGTCTTGCGGAAAAGGCCAATCAGAGTGGGCTCGCCAGAACGCCATCGGCACGGGTCATCGCTCGGCTCATGACCACCGCGCGCGATGACCTTGCAAAGTCCGAAGCGATCCTCGTGGCGGCGATCGAAGTGAACGTCCCGGACCTTGTGGTTGCTCGCACGGCCATCGGTGACTTCCAGTCCATGATCCGCTCGAAGACAGCCCGAAAGCTTTATGAGTGGCTGGAAACTGCTAGGAACAGCCTTGTCGGATCGTTCGCCGGCGGCGTGGAAAAGGACCTCGACGCTGTGAGAAACGCGATCACTTCACCGTGGTCGAATGGACAAACGGAAGGGCAGATCACACGCTTGAAGCTCATTAAACGCCAGATGTACGGAAGAGCAAAGCTCGATCTGCTGCAAGCGCGCTTGATCGGCGCATCGTAGGAGCGGCACGTCAGCAAATGTGCGTCAGAGCCAATTCTCAATGGAAATCAACAATATTCGAGATGCATCAAGAAGGCTCCCGCGTCGAACGAGTCCCAGGCAGGATACGCGCCCAGAACCGAAATTTCGCTTGGCTTACCACGCCGCTGCGGGGCGCCAAGGAGATCGCGGGCGGCGCCCCGATCCATGGCGAAAGCAAGCTCGAGCGGCAGCGGCCCGACGTAGCCGGCATATCCCTCGTGGCACTCGGCATGGATCTGTATCGTCCGGATGTGATTGTGATCGAAAAGGACGAAGGACAGGCCGGCCATGGGGACATTGACGTAGCTTCGGTCCTCATCCTGCTCGCGGTCTGGAACGTCGAACCCTTTCAACTCTTCGGCCGCACCAAGGTAGGCATACGAGGCGCCCAACAATCTCTGTATATCGGCCATCCAGGATACCCACCAATCCACTCTGCCATGTGCAACGACGCGACAATGCCATCAATCCGCTGCAGTGTCATGGCGAACCGACCACTATCGTCGTAAGATCGAGTTGACTTCGGATGCACATGGGTGGTGATTCATGAATCGGAAAATGCGCA
>DASWOH010000222.1:0-28263 GCA_036398815.1 Rhizobium sp.
CAAGACCTTAGATGCAACGGGAAAGCTCGTTTTGCCGGGCGGCGTCGATAGTCACGCGCATATCGAGCAGATGTCGTCTGGCGGCTTCATCAACTCCGATACTTTTCATTCCGCGACGACGGCCGCAGCTTTCGGCGGCACCACCAGCGTCATCAGCTTTGCCGCCCAGAACACGGGGCAAAGCCTTGCCCGCGTGGTCGAGGATTATCATCAGGTTGCAAAGGCCGGCGCCGTCATCGACTATGCCTTCCACATGATCCTTGGCGATCCCACCGATGCTGTTCTGACCGATGAGCTGCCGGACCTGATCAAGACCGGGCACTCGTCGTTGAAGATCTTCATGACCTACGATCGGGTAAAGGTCGATGACGAGCGCATTCTCGAAATCCTGATGAAGGCACGCGAACACTCCGCATTTGTCATGGCCCATGCCGAAAATCACGGCATGATCACCTGGCTGACGAATAGGTTGCTGGCGCGGGGTTATAGCCACGGGCGCTACCATGCCGTGGCCCATGCGCGCGGTGCCGAACGCGAAGCGATATATCGCTTTCTGGCTCTTGCGGAACTCGTCGACCAGTCGGTCATGGTCTACCACGTCTCGACGGGGGAAGGCTGTGCCGTGATCCGCGAGGCGCGGGGCCGTGGTCAGAAGGTTTTTGCCGAGACCTGTCCGCAATATCTCTTCCTGACGCGGCAGGATCTCGACAGGCCGGGCAACGAAGCCACCAAGTTCATGTTTTCTCCGCCGGCGCGCGAGGCCGCGGACGCCGATGCTCTCTGGCAGGCCCTGTCGCTCGGCGATCTGCAGATCATTTCCTCCGATCACTCTCCTTACGCTTTCGACGACACCGGCAAGCTTCGCAATGCTGCGACCCCGAATTTCAAGCAGGTCGTCAGCGGCGTTCCCGGTATCGAGGCGCGGTTGCCTCTGATGTTCGATGCGATGGTGTCAAGCGGCCGCTTCCCGGTTCAGGATTTCGTGCGCTGGACGTCGACCGAGCCGGCACGGATTTATGGCCTTGCGCCGAGGAAAGGCAGCATGGCCATCGGCGCCGACGCTGATATCACGATCTGGAATCCGGAAAAGACCGTGACCTTCAGCGATGCAGCGGTTCATGACAAGGCCGGTTTTACTCCCTTTGCAGGCAGGACGGTGAAGGGTTGGCCGGAGACGGTCATCCGTCGTGGCGAGGTGATCGTCGCGGATGGCAAGCTGCATGCGAGGCAGCGATCCCGACCGGCAGGCTGTCTCCAGAGATGGATCAAGCTACGAATTTCGGCGCCAAATTGTTCTGAGGATAAGCCATGCAGATCAGCAGCGAAAGCAAGGGTGTCTACGCCATCGCTGTCACCCCGTTCCTTGACGACGGCACGATCGATCTCGACGGCATCGCCCGGCTTGTCGATTTCTATACCGAAGCCGGCGTTACTGGTCTGACGATCCTCGGCATGATGGGCGAGGCGCCAAAACTCGAAGCGTCCGAGGCGCTTGAGATCGTCCGGCGTTTTCTGGCGCGAAGCAGCGTGCCGGTCGTGGTCGGCATTTCGGTTCCGGGCTTCGCGTCGATGCGCCGTCTGGCGCACGAAGCCATGGGCATGGGTGCAGCGGGCGTTATGGTCGCGCCGCCTCCCAATCTCAGGACGGACGACCAGATCGTCGGTTATTATGCGAATTTCACCGAAGCCGTCGGCGGCGATATCCCGTTCGTGATTCAGGATTTTCCGCTGGCACAATCCGTTGTGATGTCGCCGGGTGTTATCCGGCGAATCGTCAACGACAATCCCGCCTGTGAAATGTTGAAGCACGAAGACTGGCCGGGCCTCGATAAGATCACGCAGCTGCGTACCTGGCAGGCCGAAGGATCCTTGCGACCGATTTCCATCCTCTGCGGCAATGGCGGAGCCTTCCTTGATCTCGAAATGGTGCGCGGTGCCGATGGGGCCATGACGGGATATGCCTTCCCCGAAATGCTGGTCGATGTCGTCCGGCTTTCGCAGCAGGGTGATATCGAGGCCGCGATGGATATTTTCGATGCCCATCTGCCGCTCGTGCGTTACGAACAGCAGCCGGGCCTCGGACTGGCTGCGCGCAAATATGTGCTCTACCGACGAGGCGTGATCGCGAGTGAAGCCCAGCGGCGGCCTGGCGCGGCGCTTAGCCGCTCCGGCAAGGCGGAAGTCGAACTGCTCCTAAAGCGCATGGCGAGGCGCGACGCACGCGCGGATCTTGGGGTGGCACGATGACCGACCTTGCGGCCGTTCTGGCGCATATCGACGACCATGCCGGCAGCTATGTGGATCGCCTGATCGATTACGTCCGACAGCCAAGTATCAGCGCTCAGCGTACCGGCATGGACGAGGCGGCGGCACTCGCTTGCGATATTATTTCCACCCGGCTTGGCATGCAGGCCGAGTTGCTTCCGACGGCTGGCTTTCCCTGCATCGTCGCCCGCCACGCGCCCATTGCCGGCAAGCCCACCGTCTTGATCTACGGCCATTACGACGTGCAGCCGCCGGAACCTTACGACGCTTGGCTCAGCCCACCCTTTGAGCCGACCATCCGCAATGGGCGCATCTATGCCCGCGGCGTTGGGGACAACAAGGCGCAGCATTTCGCGCATATTCTCGCGCTCGAAGCCCACCTTGCGGTGCATGGCGCCTTTCCCTGCAACGTCATCCTGATGCTGGAGGGAGAAGAAGAAATCGGCAGCCCAAGCCTCGCCGGTTTTGTCAGCGAAAACCGCGACAGGCTCGGTGCCGACTTCGTGGTGATCTCCGACGGTCATCTTCACGAAAGCGGCGAACCGGTCATCTGTTTTGGAAATCGCGGTTTTGTGTCTTTTGAACTGCATGCGCGCACCGGCAGCCGGGATGCCCATTCCGGCAATTTCGGTGGTGTCATGCCGAATGCCATCTGGTCGCTCGTTCATCTGCTCGGCACGATGAAAGACGCGGACGGGCGGATCACGATCGATGGCCTGCACGATCGGATAACGTCTCCTTCCAACCGCGAACGAGCCGCGACAGACGCTCTTCCGGTTGATATCGAGGCGGTCAGGGCCACGCTCGGTTTCCGCTCGCTCGATATGCCGGAGAACAGGCCCTACTACGACCGGCTGATGTTCCATCCCACGTTGACCATCAACGGTCTGCATGGCGGTTATGAAGGGGAGGGTACCAAGGCGGTCATCCCCGCGACGGCTTTTGCCAAGTGCGATATCCGGCTGGTGGCCGGGCAGACGCCCGAGCATGTGATGGGCTGCGTAGCCGATCACATCCGCAAGTTCGCGCCCGATGTCGAATTCAGGCCGCGGCAGGGTACGCCACCAGCCAAGACGCCGATCAATTCGCCCTATGCTACTTATATCGTCGATGCCGTCAAGGCGATACACGGTGCCGAGCCGCTGATACAGGCGAGCCTCGGCGCAACCCTGCCCACCCATGTATTTTCCACGATCCTCGGCCTTCCGACCTTCTTGCTTCCATTCGCCAACGCTGATGAAGCCAATCACGCGCCGAACGAGAACATCACGATCGAATGCTTCCTCAACGGCATCCGGACCGCAGCTGCGCTTTTCGCCGCTGTCGGCCGTCCCAATCACTCCGACGAACGAGGTTTATGCTCATGACACAGATCATTTACGTCCTCCCGGACGGGACACGCCGCGTGGTCGACCTAGACGAAGGCCGAACGCTCATGGAAGGCGCGCGCGCCAACGAAATTCCGGGTATTGTCGCTGATTGCGGCGGCGCCTGCGCCTGTTCCACCTGTCATGTTTATGTCGATGGCGATTGGTTGGAAAAGCTTCCCGCCAAGGAGCCTATCGAAGAAGATATGATTGAATTCGCCTGGGAGCCGGATCCGCTCCGAAGCCGTCTTACCTGTCAATTGACCGTCAGCAGGGAATTGGATGGGCTGATCGTCCACGTTCCTGAGCGGCAAAATTGATCTCTTCGAAGTCGCTTCCAACTCGCTAATAATATGCGGCCTTCTGCTGATAGCTCGTCCTAAGTCACAATCGTGGAATCTGTTGGTTGACCAACCGCAGGAATCGTTGGTTGTGAGCCCCCTGCAACCAATTCCAGCATAATTCGATAATCGTTTCGATCTAACCCATCGGAACGGTTATTTGCGTTTTGAGCTCACAGGGTGAACGGCCACCTCAGCTAAAATCATCGCTCAATTGTTAAGGTCTTTACAGCAGAGTCCATCCCCCACGTGCAAGCTGCCTGCGAAATACGACTGCAATTCTCTGTAAAGATGTCGAACCGCGCCAATGCGATCGGCGTTCTACGCCACCGAGAGCGCCCTGTTGCGGCGACGCGCGATGTATGGAGAATGAGCTTAGCCGAGCTGCGCGCCTGCATTCAAGAGATCGATTTAGCAAACTTTGCCAAGTTCAGCTAACCTACTCGCACTATGGAGACTCGAATGACTACGATGAACGTATTCTTCCCGACCCGATGAAAGATTGGGTCGAGGCGCAAGCAAAGGCCGGGCGATATTCCAATGCTAGTGATTATGCGCGCGACCTGATTCGCCGGGACCAAGTTCGCAGTGATAAGATTGCCGCCATGCAACGTTTCGTTGATGACGGTCTCAAAAGTGGTGTTGGTAGCCGCTCGAAGGACGAACTCTTTGCTGCGGCAGTAGCGCGCGGGGAAACAACGCTCGGCAGCAAATAATGTGTTTTAGCCTTTCAGTCGAAGCGGAAGAGGACATCATTGCGATCGCCGAACAAGGTGTACGCATGTTCGGATCCCCACAGGCTAGGCGATATCATGACGACCTGTTCACTGTGCTTGATCTGATTGCCGCCAACCCTCGAATGGCGCGTGAGCGAGAAGAGATTTCGCCACTAGTTGGAATTCATCCGTTCAAGGCTCATCTTATTGTCTACCGGATCGAGGAGAACGAAGCAATTTTCGTGATCCGAATATGCCATGGACATGAAGACTGGGCCAGCGATCCTGTTTAGGCCTCGCTGATTGAACGAACAAGCACAGTTGCGTGTGAGGCATTCAGGCCCGGAATGCGACCCGTGTCAGATCATCTGACATTCCTTACATCGCTGTTATCCTGTACTTTTATTTGTAGGGCCTACAGTTCAATTCCCATCAAGGCGAGAGATTCGAGCCTTTGCTAAGAGATCCGATATTGCAGCGGACACGATCCAGGCGGTGTGGGGTGTGAATTGGCAGTGAACGCTAACCCTCGCCAAAAGAGAGCAAGATACGGATTTTTCAGCGAAATCTTGAAAATCGGTGGACGCGCGACCGCTGCGGGCGATGACCCTTGGGGCACCACCAATCGACCAGCATTATCAGGCGCTTAATGCCAAATCCACACATCAAGCACGGATCGCTCTGTGTTTCGGTTGACGGCGGATCGCTTTAAGGAGCCGGCGCGGTTCATGGAGCGTTCCGCTCAGATCGTGAGGTGAGACTGCTTGCGGCCGTCTTTCTAGACACGCACGACTTGCTAGCCGATCTGTCCGATCGGCGCGATGTACAATGGCATCCATTCGGTCATCTCGGCCGAGGCTAGTCCTATCGTCCCTGTTCAACAATACGGCAACCGGTGCCAGCGAGTCCACTAATCTCGTTTCGACGATCCTTTACGGTGTCGAGCGCGAGGCAGATGGCCATGAGGTGCTGATGCCTGGTTTCGGACCGTAGTCGTTTGTCAATGCGCTTTCCGACCAGCAGGTCGCAGACATCGCCAATTACGTCCTGAACCGTTTCGGCAATCCTGACGTTAAGGTTTCGGTCGTCGATGTCGTGACCGCGCGCAATGACAGGCCGGTGCCGCTGCTGGCGAAACTCCAGCCGTTCATCTTGCCGGCGCGTAGTCGTAGCCTTGGTGGTGGTGCTGGGTGCCTTCTGTCTGTGGGGCCGGCGCAAAAGCATTGCAGACTGACGGAGATGCTTTCCGGACGGGCAAACCTCGTAGTGAACGTTTCTTCGGGAGGCGTTTTCTTACAACCTTCATCGCGAACGCATTCGAGCTGAGCCCTCGACGCCTTCGGCCACGGTCGGCACACCCGACCGCTTGCCGAGATCGGCAAGCGCTTTGACGATGGCGGCTCAATCCGGCAGGCTTGGTTCAAGACGAACCGACAGAGCTGGTTGATCAAACCAGTTTTGCCGAGCGCTGAACTCGCCTCGCACTGGCACGAAATCGGACACAAGGAGTGAGATCATCGCGCTGGTGACGAAAAACGTTACGATAGCAGTAATCTGCACTAGGTTGATGACGATGTACATCACCTCTTTGGTCTCATTGGCGGTCATCGCACCGCGCCCCTGTGCGTTATGGTTCCCTCGTTTGTACTTGCCGCTGAGGATGCTGCCTTTCAGCGGGCTCCACGGCGTGATTCCGAGTCCGAGTTTCTCCGCTATGCGATAGACAATGCCGTGTCGCGATATTCTGCCTTGGCGGAGCTCTGTTGTGGACGACGATTTCCTCTCGGCATCCTGCTTCTGTATCCTCCGTCGTGCAACGACGACTTGATCGGCCTATCTGCGTAAAATTGATTATCATCAATAGCATAATTGCGTTCGGCTGATACGATTGCGCATTAAATCATTAAAGTTATTGGTTTTTCTTCATTGTTAAGCTTTCGTTATTTATGGAGCCGTATTGAATGTCGCATAGTCAATGTACTTTCCGGTTTATCTCGGAATGTTTCCGTCTCCCCGGAAGCAAAATGCAACAAGACTGCATGAGGCAGTCTTCCATCCCGAATGAACGTGATCGTCTCCACCCCGGGCAAGTCACCGGCGAGCGTCCCCGCGCGCCGTGAGGAATGCCCACCAACGCGATCGGCACGCCGATGACCTCCGATATTGAAAAGTCCCTGAAAGATCGCCTCAACTTCATTGATTTCGATGAGGGCACCTGCCAAACGCTCCGGGAAATGCAATCGACCATTCGGGAGAACGTCGGGCCGACGCTCGACAGCTTCTACGGCAAGGTCATGGGCGTTCCGAAGCTCAAGGCGTTCTTCCGGGACAAAGCCCATATGAACGCAGCCAAAGGGTCCCAGCAAAAACACTGGGACAGGATGGCCGAGGGCAAGATCGATGTCGACTACGTGCGGAGCGTGACAGGGATAGGCAAGGCCCATGCGCGTATCGGGCTGGAGCCGCAATGGTATATCGGCGCTTACACTCATGTCGTTTCGGGCCTCATCCATGCCGTCCTCGACAAGCACTGGCCTTTTCCCTTCGGGAGGAAGCATGCCAAGGCACTCGCCGACAAGATCGTGGCGATTGTGAAGACGGCGAATATCGACATGGACTATTCGATCTCGATCTATATCGAGGAAGTCGAACGCAGCCGCCAAGCAGTGGAGATGGAAAGACAGAAGCTCGAAGCTGATCAGCGTATGGCGCTTGAGCATTTGCGCACCGGGTTGGCCTCTCTTGCCAACGGTGACTTCGATAATCCGTTGAGAGACAACTTGCCTGAGAACTTCCAGGAGATGGTGAAGGACTACAATGCCGCTCTCGAAGGGCTTCGCCAGTCCTTCGCGCGTGTGCGGGAATCTTCCCGCGAAATCCTTGCAAGCACGGAAACCATAGCATCGGCCGCCGACGATCTGGCGATGCGCACCGCGCAGCAGGCAGCCGGCGTCGAGGAAAGCTCGACCGCTCTGCAGGAACTCTCGGTCAGCGTCAGCCAGACAGCGGCCAATGCGGAGAAGGCAGCGCAGGTCGTTCATGATGCCCAGCAGGAAGCCCGGAATTCCAGCGAGGTTGTCAACCGGACGGTGTCGGCCATGTCGGAGATCGAACGCTCCTCTTCCGAAGTATACAAGATCACCGGTGTGATTGACGAAATCGCCTTCCAGACCAACCTGCTCGCCCTCAATGCTGGTGTTGAGGCGGCTCGCGCCGGCGATGCGGGCAAGGGATTCGCTGTCGTCGCCCTGGAGGTCCGCCAGCTTGCGCAGCGCTCTGCGGAAGCCGCAAAGGAAATCAAGAGCCTGATCGAACTGAGCTCCGCACAGGTGCGAGAGGGTGTGGGGCTGGTGAGCAACACGGGCTTGGCACTGACGAACATGGCCGAACGGATCACCTCCATCAACAGCATCGTGGGGGATATCGCTTCCGCGGCCCGCGATCAGGCGAATGGTGTCGGCGAGGTGAATATCGCCATCCGCAACATGGACGAGATCACTCAGCAGAACGCGGCGATGGTCGAGAAGACATCCGGCGAAACCACGCAGTTGCGGACGCAGGTGGACGACCTCGTCGACATGCTCCGGAATTTCCGCACCCGCAGCCACGAACGTCTGGAGAGAAATGTAAGCCAGCATGGGCACCAGCATCGCGCTGTCGCATAGCGGCGGGTTCAGGATGCGAGCTCTCGAGCCAGTGCGGTGCCCCAACACGGGAGCGCTGAGAAAAATCAGTTTGCTGGAGACATCAGGTTTCGCGCAAGGGCCATTGGCCACAATCCCTGGCATCCGAGACAGACCGACAGACAAACTGCAATGTCTGCGCCGTCGCATCCTTCCGTTAATTGCTCGACTATTCGCGACCAGGAACCAGGTATCGGGAGCGTATGCCGTGCCCTATGGAGCGCATCTCGGCGTGCCTTTGCGTTGGGAGCAATCCGTCCTTTCGGCAGGCATCGCGAAGCGCCAAAGCTTGCTCCCTCTTCGACGAATCCAGTTCCTGCGATGTCCGCCTGCATCCGCGGCATGCCGCGATGGAGATGCGAATGATCGTCCGAGAACATGCCCTTTCTTAACGCCTGCTTCCGTTGGCCTTTGAGCAGTCGGCTCTGTCAACCCTCTTGATTGACGCTACTGGTCGCTTATCGTTCTTCAATGGCACTCCCGAAAAGCTGTTCGGTTATGCGACCCGGCAGATCTTCGGACAGCCCGTCGCGTTGCTGACGAAGCCTGCGTTGAGAGTCGCGCCGAACTGTTCCAGCCTGGTATGGGAAGACGAAGATGCCCATCTTCTGGCTGACGAAGTGCGGCACCGGGAAGTCCGGATCGTTGAGGTCAACGACGCTTTCACCGCGGCAACCGGATATGAACTGAGCGATGTGCTGGGGCAGGAACCTGTTTCCTTTCTCACGGCCCCGGTTATGTCGCCGGACGATCTTGCTGAGCATCGCAGCAAACCCTGGGGGCGAGATCACCTGGGCGGGGAGGCTATCGCTCGATGTAAGGATGCCGCGACATCTGGATGCGGATTGCCAGCGCGCCGATCGCCGATGATGAGGCATCGGGACGGTTCGGCTATGCCGTTGACATCCTGACAGATTGTAACCGAGCAGAAACAGATCAGCGCCCTTGAACGCAAGGTGCAGGAGGCTTTCGTAAGCAACCTGCCTTTCGAAGAGTTCGGAGAGCATCTCTGCCAGCAAGTCGGGGCGATTGCCCCGGACATCATTCCCTCCATCATTCTTGTGGATCGGGAGAGAAAGAATCGCCTGTGGGCAGTCTCGATGGTGCCGAAGGAATATGGCGCGACGATAAACGGCTTGACGATCGGCGAGGCCGTCGGAAGCTGCGGAACCGCTGCGGCGCGTGGCGAAAAAGTCCTGTGCAACGATATGGAGCATGATCCCCTGTGGATCGCGTATGCCCATCTGGCGCTGGCGCACGGACTGCGGGCGTGCTGGTCATATCCGATCAAGGCACGCGATGGCCGTGTCATAGGAGCCTTTGCATTTCGACATGCTCATCAACAACGCTGTTATCATGAACGCTGGTATCATGGCCTGCCCTGAAACGCGCGTAGGATCAGGTTGGGAGGCGCAGTTCGCTACCAACCATCTTGGCCATTCGCGCTGAAGAACCTGCTGTGGCCGTTACTGGTGGGCGGTGCCCGCGTTGTGTCGGTGTCCTCTGCCGGTCATCACAATTCACTGAGCCGCTGGAATGATGTGCAGTTCGGCCAAGGCTACGACAAATGGCATGCCTATGAGCAATCGAAAACAGCGAACGCGCTGTTCGCCGTTCACCTTGAGCGTGCCATCGGAGTGTCCGGGCCTTTTCACTTCATCCGGGCAAGATTTTCACTCCGCTCTAGAGACATCTGACCCAGCAGGAAATGACCGCCGAAGGCTGGCTTGACGAAAATGGCGCACCTGCCGATCCGACCTTCAAGACGCCCGCCCGGGGGCCGCGACACAAGTGTGGGCCGCAACGTCGCCGTTGCTAGCCGATCTTGGCGGCCTTTATTGCAAAGATTGCGATGTAGCGGTCCGAGCGGAAGTGGCTGATGTCCCCTTTGTCGGCGTCAAGTCTTATGCGGCGGATGAGGGACAAGCCGAGCGACTTTGGAAAATGTCGGCAGAACTTACAGGCGTTAATGCCTTTTAGGCATCTGATGCGTCGTCGGTCGGATAAACATTCAGACGACAAAACGCCGCCGAGGCTGTTGGGCGACGGCCTCGAGAGCATCCTCGATCGAGCCGGCGGTGACCGCTTTATACGGCTCGGGAATGCACGGCGGGCCTATGGAAGTCTCCAGGTGCGACCCCATGGTGCGGCGTCGGTCCGCAAGATTCCAACGCCGCTTGCTCATGCCCTTATGAGACGACTATGGACAATTCACCGAGTTAGGGGACCGCTTTGGACAACCCGCAGTGAGCTCGGGAGCTTACGAGACGATTATGCTCGGTACTTGTCGCCGACAAAGGGGCGCAGTGCCCCGTATCGTATAGTCCAGGCTTCTACCATCAAGCCCATCGACCCCATCTGCGGCTCAAGCGGAGGAGCGGTGATCGACAGCAGATCGATCGAGGTCTCATACGGGAGCCGCGGCTTCCGAAGCATTACTTCCCAGTCGAACTCGACGCCACGAATGTCCGCCTGCTGCGATGAGCGTGAGCGCTTCGGGGCGTGTGTCCTCGTCAACGGCAACAAGCGACCTCATCACGGCAAAGGGAACGCGGCCCTTCCGCAGCACGTCCTCGGCGCCTTTCAGCGAATTCACGAACTTGACGTAGACGGCGAGGTCGCCCGTCGCCAGGCCACAGGAGGTGCGCAAAAAATGACGCGCTTCCCGTGGCGTGGCATGCTCCATCAGCTTCTCGACTTCTGCCGCTATCTCCAGGGCACGTTCGGTCATCCGTCTCTGGAGCGTTTCGATCCGCTTCTTTGCGTTGGTAAGCGCGTCTGCCTTCGAGTTCATAATCTACCGGAATGTGTTTCAATCCTGGACGTCTTATCGAATGGAAGTTGATCCGAAAGAAATCGGATTGGTAAAATACAACCGATCAGGACATCCATAGTTTGGTGCCCGTCCGGTGTCTAATAGCCGCAGGGAGGATGTCCGGTGGGGACGCTGGACGCCGCCGCGCTCCGCGAACTTCTTGCAAAAAATTGTAGGCCTGCCCCTAATCGTGACGTCGTCACGTATCTAAAGGTCGTATGGGTTTCTCGGAACAGGGGGCCTATTGCCTCGCCGACATGAATGGTTCGGTGCTTGGCGAAATGTTCGCGCATGCCGTACAGGTCCCTTGAACAGAAACTGAAGGACGGCTGAGTGAAACCGGCGACGCTACGCGAAACCGTCCAGCCGCTCGGCAATCAGCTTCTGCATCCTTCCCACAGCAGCGGCGGCAGATGAACCGGCAGGAACGATGGCGGGGATATGGACCTTGTCCAAAGCGGTGCGCAGCCCCGCAAGCAGGCCGTCGATCGTAGCGTTGGCGTCCGTCGCTCTGATCCCGGCCGTCGCCGCGAATGCGCGGAAGTCCGCGCGGAGCAGCCGATCATCCTTGCCGTTGATCTTGAGCGCCATCCGGTCGCGTCCGAGGCGCGGGAACACCCGTGTCGTGACGGCGTCGTAGAGCGGGGCCATCCGTACGGAGTTGAAGCGGTTGCTGCCGGGCTCAGCGATCTTCAGCAGCGCCAGATTCTTCAGGTGCATGTCGCCGTCGGCGATTAGCCAGGCGAGCAGAGCACGCTTCAGCACCATCACAACATCGTCGCCCGGCGCCGTCGATAGCGGACGAAGCGTGCGGGTGATCCGTTCCATTGTGCCGTCATATTTGGCGTCCGTCGGCACACCGAGGACCGAGGTGAAATCCTCAAGCGCCAGCATGCGCCTGTCGGCCGTGCCGGTGCGAATGTCGAAGCGTTCGACCAGCAGGGCTGGCGGCATGCCGTCCGGCATCGGCACCAGAGCCATGGCTGGCGCAGTGAAGCCGGCGGCCGCGGCGAGCGCGAGTGCCTGCCATTCGATGACTGGCAGGACTTCAAAGCCGCTCGTGCCAGCAGGTTTCAGGATGTGCGTGAATGCTTTGCCGATGCTCGGGGTGAGCGTGCCATCGGCATCGAGATACATCGGCGCCTTGATCTGCACGCCCGATAGCCTCGGCGTCTCCGCCCGCGCGAATATCTGCGCCAGATTGCGCTCGAAACTTTCCTCGATGTGGCTGCGGCCGGGGCCGGCATAGCGGCCAGTGAATACACCGGCATCGGAGAAGTCCGCCAGCCGAGTCAGCAGAATGTCGGCTGGCAGACTGGCAAGATCGCTGCGTTTCTCGACGATGGTGATGTTCGACGTGTATCGTCTGCCCGAGCGCAGCAGGGCGCGCTCGTCGCGATCCTTCAGTACCGACTCCAGCCAGCCTTCCGCCAGGAGCGATAGGATGAAGGGCGGCAGCTTGCCGGGTATCGTTTGCCGGATCAGCGGCGGGTCGCCGTCGTCGTCCGGCTTCCACCGCCATTCAAATCCATCATGGACTAGATCGCCGATCGGCTTGCCGTGCCAGGCGACGATCAGATCAAGCGTCGCTTCATTCCGGATGACGGCCATTGCTGCCGGCCGGTGCAGTAGATAGCGCTCTGCAAGCTCGCCCTCGCGATACCACTGGTTTTCGCGGGCGAGCGTCCATATAGCATCGGCAGCGCCCTTGGCGTCGCCGTATTCCTCGACCAGGCGCCCGGCCATGGCCTCGCGCATGGCGGCGTCTATCGAGGCAGTGTGTTCACTCCGCAGCCGGAAGGCTTCCAGAAAGCGCTGCCGGATCGAAGACACGTCAATGTGGAACTCCCCCATACCATCGTCGATCACCGCCGGGGCGATTGACGGATGGGCAGGGGTCTCGTTCTGGACGATTTCGAGCGAGCGCAGCCGCGTGCGCTGATTGCGGCGGCCGCTGACGTAGAGCCTTCCGTCGCGCGTCGGGCCGAGCAAGACAGCGCTGGCGGCGGACAGGTAGGCGCGCGGATAGAGGAATTTCGCGATCCGCACGGCATGCTTCAGCACGACGGCGTCGGCATCGTCGGCGGCATCGACGTAGACCCCGCGCATGAGCTGCACGAGGTCGCCCGCTTCTGCCCGGTAGTGGCTGCGGGTCTTGTCGATATTTTCACCGACGAGATACAGGGTCATCGTTTAGCTTTCGCGCATGTCAGATGCGGGAAAGTTAGCATGGCTGCGATCCGACTTCCAGATCAAATTTAACTTTCCCGCATTTCAGATGCGTGATAGTTTTATTCCGGAGCTAGATATTACCGGTTTCAGTCGCGAATTCGTCACGGGCGCAGGGACCAGCATTGTAACGAAAGTGCGAATTAGTAACAACCGCGGCGAGCCGCAACCACCAATTGTTTCTTATAGGAAAACTCAGTCGCGTTGGATCGCAGTATCTTGCGAACCGTGTTGCGCGACACATTTAGCTCTCTGGTGATCTTCTTCACCGACCAGCCTTGAACATGGAAGGCACGTCGGACGCGGCGATCGTATCCACTCTCTTCAACTCCCCACTCCATCCGATGCAAAAAGCCGGATGGTCGGATCAAATCGTAGAGGGGTCAAAATTGGGGTCTGACTCACATTTGATGATTTCGAGGTCGAAACTGGTGCGATTATCAAAGAGGAATCAGCACCATGGCGACCAAATTTCGTCTGTCGTCCCTGATCCCGGCCGGATTGATTGTTGAGCGTTCCGACGAGAGCAATGGGGTTATCATTGTTTCAGCGCGGGCTGCCGCCGAACGACGTTCCTGCCCTTTATGCAACCGTATGTCAGATCGTATTCATAGCCGTTACGTTCGGATAATTGCCGATTTGCCCTCTGGTGGCACCAAGGTCCAACTGCGCTTGTCGGCACGGCGCTTTGTCTGTGAGATGACATTCTGCCGTCGTCGAATTTTCGTCGAGAGGTTTGGCGAGCTTGTCGTTCTGGAGCGCGGTCGTCGAACTGCTCGGCTTGATACCGTCGTGCATCATCTCGGGTTGGCTCTGGGAGGACGGCCTGCAGCAGCCTTTGCCAAACGCTTGATGATCCCCGTCGGCAATGACACGCTGATCCGTGCGGTAAGGAGAAAATCCGCGGCGCCGAGTGATGCGCTGAACGTCGTCGGCGTCGACGATTGGGCTTTCCGCCGCAATCACCGCTACGGCACCGTCGTGTGTGACCTTAAGAAGCAAAGGATTATCAAGCTTCTGCCTGATCCGGAGATCGCAACAGTTTCGACCTTCCTTGCTCAGCACCCCGAAATAGCGATTGTTTCCCGCGATCGAGGCGGCGGCTATCGTGAAGCTGTTACCAAGGCTTTACCACATGCCGTTCAGGTCGCAGATCGTTGGCATTTGATGGAGAGCGCCAGCGCGGCATTCCTCGACGTCGTGCGCAAGTCCATGCGAGCAATCCGTGCATCAATTGGTGCTACTATAATCAATCCTAACCTGCTCACCTGCGCTGAACGGCTGCAATATGACAGCTATCTGAGGCGCGAAGACGTGAATACGACAATCAGCAAGCTCGCCGCCGATGGCGTTCCGATAAAGGAAATCGTTCGCCGAACCGGCTATAGCCGCGGAACAGTTCGCCAGATCGTCCGCGGTCACAGAACCGATGTGTTCCGTGTCAGACAGAGTTCCCTCGAGGCCTATCTTCCCCTGTTAGATCAACTTTGGATATCTGGGCAGCATAACGGCGCTGAACTCTGGCGGCAGTTAAAAGGCAGAGGCTTTCGTGGTTGTTCTCGTGTGGTCGGAGAGTGGGCGGCAAGGCGACGGCGGGCCGAGCGGATCTGCGATCAGCAACTTCAAAAAGTGCCGTCCGCCAGAACGATTGCCCGATTGATGACAACTGCTCGCGATCAACTGAGCAAAGCCGACACAATTACCGTCGCGGCCATTGAAGCTGGTGTTCCCGCCTTGATCGAAGCTCGCAATCTGATTGATCGTTTCCAAACAATGATCCGAAGGAAGGCCAAGACCGAGCTCGACCCGTGGATCGCTGATGCACGCGACAGCCTGTTCGCCCCCTTTGTCAACGGGATCCTGAAAGACAGGGCAGCAGTGTCTGCAGCGATCACCGAACCTTGGTCAAACGGCCAGGTTGAAGGGCAGATTAACAAGCTGAAGCTCGTTAAAAGGCAAATGTACGGGCGCGCCAAGCTGGATCTGCTTCAGGCACGATTGATCGGCGCAATGTGAAGGAAATCGTCAGCAAATATGCGTCAGACCCAACATTCCATGCTTAAACACAACCGAGGTTGAGAGCCAGTTGCCTGGCAATCCATCCGCCGAAAAGCCGTGCGTCATCGCCATTCTCCGGATTAATGCCCGGTGATCCGGCCACGCTCAGCTTCATCTATCCGTTCGATATCCAGCATCATATCGTCTGCGTCACTGATGAAGCCAATCTCATTCATTCATTTTTCTTCGTTCGGCACAGCGCGCTCCTCCGGTTTCTCGCCATCAAGGAAGGGGGTGTTGCTCTGCGCGGCGCTGCTCAACATGCCTCTCGATACTGTCAGAGCAACGAGATGTGTGAGGTTCCTGGCGCCGAAGCCGGACTTCAGCCGTTCCAGCCGGTGCTCGATGGTTCGAGGTGACAGGCTCATCGCGGTGGCGATTTCTCGTGTCGACGCCCCCTCGGTCAGCAATTGTAGGATGCCAAGATCATGACCGTCGGTAGTCCCTGCTTTCGAAATCGCCGGCAGCAGGAGTTTTATATCGAGTAAAACAACGCACCATTCGCTGCGACCACCCACGGCTCTTTGCGGAAAGATGACTCGATCATAGGATACGCGCATGTTCAGAATATTGGCAGTGATGCTAGCCATTGCAACGCGTTGGCGTTCCAACGCATCGGTGCAGGCCGGGACCATGACATCGCGAAGATATTTCTGGTCAGGGAAGTCCTTGAAGGTCTGCGACCGTTGCAGGAGAGCCAGCTTCTCCGCGAATCCGGTCGGCAATCGGTAAGTGTTGATGAACTCGATGCGGAAATTCTCAATGCTCATGGGGTTCATGCGGATCACGGCAAGGACCATGTTCGGACGGAGCGCCTTGTAATGCGGCGCATAAAACGTCTCGGGCATGGGGATCATGCCTCCGGTGGATATCCATGAATCCATCATCGACCGGGCGATCTGCTCGAATGTCGCCGGCGACCTCATCGTGGTGGCTCGGCAATTTGGTGCGGAACAGACCCATTTGCGGGCGATAAAAACCAAGGTTTTTGTCACGACATCGGCAGTCGTTTTGTTCTATGCATAAGTCCTTGCCATCGTTGCCATTATGAATTTGTCGCATTTCCGAATATTCGCCCTGCGAAAACCTTCCTTTCTGTCAAGGCATCCGGAAATGCGCATCGGCATGGAGGATTCGACTGAATGGCAAGGATTGGATATGCGCGGGTTTCGACAATCGACCAGCATCTTGACCTACAGAGGGATGGGCTGCGAGCGGCCGGATGCGAACGCATATTCGAAGACCACGGTGTGTCCGGTGTGCAAAGCAAGAGAGACGGCCTGTCTTCCGTGCTGAGGACGCTTCGGAAAGGCGATGTACTGGTGGTCTGGCGGCTGGATCGTCTCGGGCGCTCGGTCGGCCACCTCGTCCAGCTTATCAGTAGATTGCAGAAACGGCAGGTCGGGTTTCATTCGTTGACGGAGAATATCGATACGGAATCCGCTGGTGGCCGGATGGTCTTCCACGTGCTGGCGGCGATGGCCGAATTTGAGCGGTCCATCATACGGGAACGGACGATGGCGGGCATTGCGGCTGCGCGGGCGCGGGGGCAGCGGCATGGACGGAAACGGTCACTGACCGATGAACAGTGTATCGAGGCGTACAATGAACTCGATGGCGGCAAACCATGGCGAGACGTTGCATCGTGCTTCAATGTCCATCCGAGAACATTGAAGCGTTGCATTGCGCAGGTCTGTGGACAGTTGCCAAGCAATCCCAATTGAAAATTGGCAATTGTTATCGCGTGGCCTTTTGAGCCGCAGCAGCTCGTGCTTGAAGCGTTTCTATGGACGGGCCAGTGCTTGCTGACGCGATATTGTATAGCGCTGTGGTGATGTCCTTCGTCTTGAAGGCAATCCCGTTCTCGCCGCGCTTGCGATTGAAACCGAGGGGATTTCCATCGCGATCCACGATGAGATGGAGACCGAAGAACATCTGGTCGAAATCCCGGCTGTGCGGCTTGTAGACGTTTGCGCCTCTTGAGGCAGTATCCAGATCGCCGTCGAAGTTCGCGATGAATATCTGCGTTACCGCGATCATGTCCCGGCTGCGATCCGTGACGATCTCACCGAACTTGCAGGTGCCCAGATGCGGGATGCCGGGCAGGATGGACGACCGGATGGCCTTTCGCATCTTATGCGCGGCCGGGAGCTTTGAGAGAAACAGGTCGCTGGCATCGTCTCCGAGAATGGACAGGTTCTCTTTCGTTGCCGCCATAACTTCAGCTACGGCCATATCAGCCGTGATCTTTCGGAACTTTTTGGCCGACGTCGCCATCGGCTCCGGCTCGCCGTTCTCGCCATGAAACCAGCGTGTATATCGAGCCGAAGCAACCTGAGCATCGGATGAGACCGAGGCGACGCTCAATGCCGCCCTGGCCATCTTCTTCACGTCAGCGCCGAACCGATCACCGTACAGGAGTTTCGATGCTGGGTTCATTGTTCCCTCTCATTGTTTGTCTGAACGAAGGTATAATGAAACCGTTAACGCCGTAACCTAAACAGGTCCGTAGATTCCCCCTGTATCAGCTGAACAGGCTGAGAATGTTCTGCGATGCGGAATTGGTGATCTGAAGACTTTGAAAAGCAAGCTGCTCTTGAGTCTGAAGGGCTTGCAGCCGGGCAGATGCCTCTTCCATATCCGCATCGACCAATTGGCCCACGCCGCTGTCGATGCTATCCATGAGCTTGCTGGCGAAATCCGTCTGCATGTCGATCTGTTGTTTAAGGGAGCCGAGTGTGGCCGCGCCATCGATAACATTGGTGGTCACGGTTTCCATATAGGTGAGATAGTAATCAACCAGGTCCGGGTTCTGCTTGATGTCGATATCGAGAAAGTCCATGGTCGGACGCGGTTCGTTGCTGACGCTGATATTGTAGAAGCCGATGGCACTCTTCTCGCCGGACTTGCGGTCGATGAGCGGGTCCGTCTTCACGCTGACCGTGCCGCCTGTAGCCTCGATGTTGATGTCGTCGCGGTCGATGAGCGAATTGAGCAGCGTCGCCATGTCGTCGGACGTCGCCACCACGCCGTCCTCGACGCCAAGAACGGAGTTGACGTAATTCTTGTCGAAGGACAGGGCCATCGGCGTTTCCCTGTCGACCTGAAAGCTCATGCTGACCGTGATGCCGTCATAGACGGTGAACGGCTCGAAATCGAGCGTCATGGACGAGCGGCGGGTGCCGTAGTTGATATCGGTTTCCGCGATCTCGTTGGTGATGTCGAGGCCGACGATGTTGAGATCGGTGATCTGCATCGACGACCCATCGTATCCGTCAAGGCCCGTATGCACGATCCCGACTTTATCGGGGACAATGCGCGTTTTCTGATACTGCCCCGGCGGGTAGTACTCTGAATATAGCGTGCTGGTCGCGCCGGAGCCGGAAAGCACATGGCGTAGCACTTGATAATAGTCGATGAATGTCGAGATGGTGCCATCCGTTCTCCCAAGCGCGGTGTTCACGACATCCTTGTTGATCTGTATCTCCGTTGTCTTGCCCGGATTATACGGAGCGCTGATACCGTCGACGGGATTGTCCGTATCCACGGTTATCTTGAAAGAGATCGAGTCATCGTCTTCGAAAACGACAGGGCTGGTGAAATCGAAGCTGGGAATGGCAGGATGATACCCCTGGGTGTTCCGGAGACTCTCGGAGCTCATCGTGCTGGTATCATCGGAAGAGTAGGCGTAGCGCAGGCCGCCGATAGTCCCGAGATCGCGGGGATCGGCTTGAAGAAGACCGCCGCCCGTGCTGTTGAACAGCGCTACCGCTGAAAGATCGACGTCCATCGTCTTGACGGAAACCCCGGAGGAATCCCGCACGAAGGCAGAGACGACCGAAGACCTGTTGAGCGTGCCGTCATAGATGTGGGCTATGTCGGTGTTCAGCCAGTTCTGCCCGCTGAAGCTGGCCGAGGACGCAATGCTGACGACCTGCTGCTTGAGCTGGTCCAGCTCGCCTTGAATCTTGGCCTTGTCGACGCTGCTTTCCTTTGCCGTGACCAGCTTCGCCTTGAACTCTCCGAGAACGTCGATGACGGCCTCCATGCCTGCATAGGCCGTATCGGTCTTTGCCGAACCAAGGCCGAGGGCGTCGGTGGTGGCGGAAATCGCCTTGTTGTCGGAACGCATTGTCGTGGAGATGGACCAGTAGGCGGCATTGTCCGATGCTGTTGCAACCCGAAGACCGGACGAGACCTCGCTTTGTGTCTTCTGTAATCCGCTAGAGACTGTCCGCAGGGTTTGGAGCGCCGATATGGCGGAAAGATTCGTCAATATGCTTGTCATGACCTGCCGCTGAAAATCGATTGGAAGAAAGAGGCATCGTCATGAGCCGGAGAGCGGAAACCCCGCAGCCCGAACATGGTTAAAACTGGTTAGTAAAGCGACAAAGTTAGAGGGGGAAACTACCCTGATTTGCATGGGGTGGCCAACAATGCTGGCCGGGCTCGGAGCTATCGCTCGATCTTTCGCAGATAACCCGGTTTCGTCTGCTTCCCGCCATTGCCAGCGCCCTGATGACTTTGATCAACTCGTCTTTTCACAACGCGCCTCGTATGAAGCACGGAGCGAATAGGATGTCTTCAGCCTCGGCTCGTCGCAAGGCGTTATGCGCGATGGTGGCCGCCGCTGATCGTGGCCTCGGAATCGGTGTTGCGGGAATTTCGTCGTTTTCAGCACGAACACGCGATCGTGGATTTTCGCGAAATGGACGATCTTATCTGAAAGGCCGCCGTCGGTCGCGTCATCGCTCGCGCATGGCCTGCCGGCGGTTCAGGACGTTCCGCGGCAATCCGAGCTTGGTCTGTCGCACCACCTTGACCGGCCCAGTCGCTTTATCCGGGAAATAATCGCCGCGATGCCCAGCAGTTTTGTGAAATTGGCGCCCTGCATGCTGATGTCGACCTTCTCGATCGCACGATATCTGCCGCCCGACCCAGCCCTGTTCGACGTCGCGATCTTCGGCGAGGCCTCGCAGATCACGACATGGAACGCCGGCGGCGCGATCGCACGTGGCCACCAAACGGTCATGGTCGGCAATCCGAAACAGTTGCCGCCGACAAATTTCTTCGGCCAGAACGAGGATGACGAAGAAGTCCGGGAGCATGAGCGAGACCTTGAAGCATCCTCGACGAGGCCAAAGCTGCCGGCATTCCGCTCCGCGATCTCAGATGGCATTATCGCAGCCGCAACGAATATCCCTCATCACCTTCCCAGGGAAAGCGGTGAGACCTAACTGCCGTTACGATGAAGATGCAAATATTGCTTTATAAGTCTCCCTGCAATCAGGCCCGAGACCTGCACCTGGGATGGTTGCGCGGGATCGGAAATTATTTCCGCTTCCAGCCCGATGGTGGCATCAACACTTCGGATTGTTAACGGCAGCTCTGCGCCCGCATGTCGGCCGTAGAGACCAGCTCGGCCGCTGCCCGAAAGCAGACGTCGCCAGCGAATTGTGGGGGCTAGTAAGGGACCGCTGGTACGAGCGCCATCAAAAAACAGGCGCTGAAATTAAAGGCCAGTTTGAGTGCGATATCAAATAGACCGCAAGTCCTACTATTAGGATTTTTTGGATTAGTGGCGGGAGGTTATTGCTGTCCCTGGCGCAGACCAGCGACGGTGGGCCAAGATTTCTGTCGGGGAAACCATCCAGCGCCGATATTTTAATATTGTCCTATGACCGCCCGTTTCGATTTCACTGAAGCGTTTTCTTTCACAAGAGCGTCGACCAACCGTCTGCGTTCATCGCAAATGACGTGTTTCGTCTCTCTTTCGCAGGGCAGTCTTCGACGGTTTACAATTACAGCGGGAACATTTCCTTCGCCGGCGACCGCGCGGACTCCCGAAGAATGAGTTGATGGGCCACATATTCAACGCCAGACTCCAGCACCCGGTTCTTCATCGCCCGCAGCAACCGATACATGCTGCGTTCACCGATATCTGCGGTGGGTTGCGCGATCGTGGTCAGTGGCGGGTTCATCAGCGCGGCGTAACGCGTATTGTCAAAGCCGACGATGGAAATGTCCTCCGGGACTGAAAGTCCCAGCATCCGCAACTCGGCCATTGCTCCAAATGCCATTTCGTCATTGGCGCAGACGATCGCCGTCGGCCGGTTCTGGGCGTTGAACAGTTGCCGGGTTGCACGCCGCGCGCCTTCGGCGGTGAGGTTACCGGAAGCCATCCAGCCGTCCTCCACCGGCAAGCTGGCCTGCGCCATCGCGGCGCGATAGCCCGTCTCGCGATCCTGAATCATGGCCGAACCCTGCTCGCCGCGCATGAAGGCGATACGCTCATGCCCGAGCCCGATGAGATACTGCGTGATTTCGTGGCAGGCCTGGTGACCGTCTACCTGCACGCGGGGATAGGGCAGGAGCTCGGAGTCTGCGGTTTCTCCGCAGACGACGATCGCCGGATGCGCCTCGGCGGGCTGGTCGTCGCTGCGACGGAAGGGAGCCGCGCCGCCAAGCACGACGATGCCGTCGGCTTGCCGTGAGCTTACGATGTCGTTGAGGTCGGTATTGGAAAGGCTGCCGGGCGCGAACTCCTGGATACTGATGCGATAGCCTTTTTCGACCGCGACACGGGAGATGCCGGCGAGGACATCGCCGTAGAACGGGTCTCCGATGGTCCAGACAAGCACCAGTATCGTACCCGTCTTTCCCAGCCTGAAGTTGCGAGCGAGATTGTTGGGCAGGTACCCTAGCGCCTCAATGGCCGCCTGGATGCGCAGGCGGGTCTCATCCTTCACCCGGTCAGGCTCGTTGAAATAGCGCGACACCGTTCCAACAGAAACGTCGGCGCTTTTCGCGACGTCCTTGATCGATGCGTTGGTTTTGCTGAGGTTCATTCGGTTACTCATGGCGGGCGGGAGCGATCGGTCGAATTTGCGCCGCTGCTGGGGCAGCAAGGTAGTTGACATACTAATCAGTTTATGAAAACGTTTCAATCCAAGAAGTGAGAGCATAATAACTTTCACGAACGATATTCCGCAAAATTACATGTTCCAGTGCAGGCAAAATGGATAATTCAGGTCAAATAATTGAAACGTTTCAATTTGTCGTAAAAGAGGACGGCAAGTCGGATATCCGCTGGGCCATTCTTGGATCAGGCGACATTGCCCGCACTTTTGCGGAGGCGCTTTTGTTGAGCGCGGGGGCGATGCTCTGCGCCGTTGGCAGCCGGACGCCGGAACGTTTCGTGGCAGGCGGCCCGTTCGAAGGGGCAAAGATTGACACGTATGAAGCGGTTCTTGCCTTGGCCGAGATCGATGCCGTTTACATCGCGTTGCCCCACAGCGAGCATGCTCGGTGGGCGATCCGTGCGCTGGAGGCCGGCAAGCATGTGCTCTGTGAAAAGCCGCTTGCTGTCAATGCCTACGACGCCATGGCGGCGGCTGCCGCCGCGAAAGTCTCCGGTCGCCTCCTGATGGAAGCCTTCATGTATCGCCTGCATCCACAATATGCGGCACTGACTGACCTTCTCCAGGGCGGGGCCGTGGGGTCGGTGCGGTCGATCGTGGCGAGCTTCGGGTTTGCGGTGCAATTCGATCCCGATGCCCGGCTCTTCAAGAATGCGCTTGGCGGAGGCGCGATCATGGATGTCGGCTGCTACGCCGTTTCCGTCGCGCGCATGATTGCGGGTGTGGTGGGCGGCGGCACCTTTGCTAATCCGATCGCCACTGAAGGGTCGGTCGAGATCGGCCCGTCGGGCGTAGACCATTTCGCCCGAGCGACGCTGATCTTCCCCAACGGTATCGTTGCCGATGTCACCTGCGCGATCGACCGCGATCTCGACAACACGGTTCGCATCGTTGGCGAAGCTGGCAACATTCTTCTGGTTTCACCCTGGGTACCCGATTGCTGGGACTATCCGGCAGCCGAGATAGTGGTCACCGATGCCGACGGCGTGGCGACCGGCCACACTTTCGAGCGCAACGTCAACCAGTACGTGCTCGAAGTCGAG
This sequence comes from Rhizobium sp., assembly GCA_036398815.1. Classification (GTDB taxonomy): domain Bacteria; phylum Pseudomonadota; class Alphaproteobacteria; order Rhizobiales; family Rhizobiaceae; genus Rhizobium. The sequence goes on from DASWOH010000222.1 coordinate 23,438, forward strand.
ACCGCCGGCAACGCGATCCGAGCCGGCAAAAGCGAGGCAGCGTTCCCGGCAACGAGCTGGGCGGACAGCATCGGCAACATGCAAGTGCTCGATGCCTGGCGCAGCGCCGTTGGGCTCAGCTTCGATGCAGAGCGCGTGGAGAACCGAAAGGAGCGTTTCTCCAGCCGGCCGCTGACTGTGACGAAACCCTATCGTATTCCGGAGACGAACCGCATCGCCGTCGGCAAGCGCGCCTCGGCTATCGCCCTGGGCTGCGCGGACATCCAGACCCTTGTGCATGGCGATCATCTCTACGACGCCTTCTTCGAAGCCGGCGGGACGATTTTCGATACCGCCTGGATCTACGAGGAATCGGATACTGCTCTTGGCCAGTGGATGGAAAATCGCGGCGTCCGCGAGGATGTGATTGTCGTTGGCAAGGGCGCGCATAGCCCAGACTGCTTTCCGCAGCGGGTAGGCCCGGAGCTGGACGCCTCGCTTGCCAAGCTGCGCACATCGTATGTCGATATCTATATGCTCCATCGCGACAACCCGGATGTGCCGGTCGGCGAATTCGTCGATGTTCTCGACGCGGAATATCGGGCCGGGCGCATCCGCAGCTACGGGTTCTCCAACTGGACACGGGAACGCTTCGACGAAGCGACCGATTTTGCACGCCTTAACGGCAAGCGCCTGCCGAGTATCCTCAGCAACAATTTCAGCCTCGCCGCGATGGCCGAACCTGTCTGGGAAGGGTGTATCGCCGCATCGTCCGAGGACTGGAAGGAATGGCTGCGCAAGACGGGAACGCCGCTGCTTGCATGGTCAAGCCAGGCGCGCGGCTTCTTTGCCGAGCGCACCGCGAGCGATCCTCTCGCCGATCCGAACTTTGCCCGCAGCTGGGAAACGCCGATCAACCTCGCCCGGCGGGAAAGGGCGCGCGAACTTGCGGCACGCATCGGCGCCAAAACCACACACGTCGCGTTGGCTTATGTGCTGCACCAGAAGCTTCCGGTCATCCCGATCATCGGGCCGCTGACGCTTGATCAGCTCGATGACTCCCTCAAGGCCGCAGCCATTACGTTGACCGAAGACGAAATCCATTGGTTGGAAGGCTGACGTCCAGAAACGCTCAATCAATAAAAAGGGGAATGCCATGAAGAAAGATGAACTCATCGACCGTATCGCCGCTGGCAAGCTTCCGCGCCGCGACTTCGTCAAGCTGTTGTCGGCGGCAGGCCTGGCGCTGACCACGTTGCCATCCACGGCAAAACAGGCGCTTGCCGCCTCGACCGACAATGCCGTGTCCTTCACCTGGTCAGGTTACGATGTGCCGCAATTCTTCAAGGCCTATACCGACAAGCACGGCAAGCCGCCGGAAATGGCGCTGATCTCGACCCCCGAGGATGCCCTGTCGAAGATCCGCGGCGGCTTCAAGGTCGATATCGCTCATCCCTATAGCAGCAATGTTGCGCGCTGGAACGAGGCGGATGTGCTGCAGCCGATCGACACGGCGCGCCTGTCGCACTGGGGCGACATCTACGATGTGCTCAAGACGCTGCCCGATTCCGTTGACAAGGACGGAAAGCAGCTCTTCCTGCCGGTTGACTGGGGCCGCGTTTCGATCGGCTACCGCACCGACATGGTCAAGCTCGAGAAATCGTCTTGGTCGCTGCTCTGGGACAAGAGCCTCGAAGGCCGTGTGGCGATGATCGGCGATCCCGCCATGGCGGCGCCGATCGCCGGCCTTTATCTGGCGCTCAAGGACCCCTTCAATCCTGACGACGCGCAATACGAGGCGATCGTCAATGCACTGCGCGAACAGCGCGACCTCTCCCGCTTCTTCTGGGACAGTGGCGCCAACATCGAACAGGCCCTGATGTCGGGGGAGGTCGTCGCGGCGCCGATCTGGAACGGCTCCTATGCTGTCGTCCAGGGTCAGGGCGCGCCCGTCGCAATGATGGACCCGGAGGAAGGTTCGCTCTGTTTCGTTGCCGGCCTGACCTTCATCAAGGGTGCCGAGCATACGGACTCCGCCTACGATCTCATGGATGCGATCCTCTCGCCCGAGACCGGAAAGTACCTGATCGAGACCTATGGTTTCGGTCACTCCAACCGCAAGGCGTTCGATCTGGTGGCCCCCGAAGTGCTGACCAAGAACGCGCTGCCAAAGAATGTCGAGGCGTTTTTCTCCAAAGGCGTGTTGCTCAAGGCCTTCAGCCGTAACGAGCAGTTCGCCAAGGTCTTCCAGGAAATCAAATCCGGCTTCTGATCGGCGGGCAACGGGATGACTGTTTCGAGGATATCACCGCGGCAGGCCGTGCCGGCAAGGCTGGCGGTGCCGCGAGGCCGAAGCTTCTTCGAAGGCATGGGCCAGCCGCTTGGCCTGCTCATGCCAGCGCTGATGCTGGCCGCTCTCGTGATGCTGGTGCCACTGATGAACATCATCGGCCAGAGCTTCCACACCCAGGCGGGCGTCACGATCGACCGGGCTTTTTCGCTGGAGAACTATCGGGTTCTGTTCTCCGACGAGGGCAGGGTGTTCCGGCTGCTTCTGCTGCGTTCGCTCGGCATCGCCTTCCTGGCGACTGCGATCGTGATCTTTGTCGCCTATCCCGTCGCCTATTTCCTTGCGTTCCATGCGGGGCGCTCGCGGATGGTGTGGCTGATGCTGATCACCATCCCGTTCTGGACAAGTTATCTTCTGCGCGTCTTCGCCTGGAAGATCATCCTCGGCTTCAACGGCGTCATCAACTCGGCGCTGCTGACGGCCGGTCTGATCGACAAGCCGATTGAGAGCCTGCTCTACAGCCAGACCGCCGTCATCTTGACGCTCGTCCACTCCTGGGCACCCTTCGCGGTCCTGCCGATCTATGTGTCGCTCGAAAAGGTCGACCGGCTGTTGCTCGACGCTGCCGCCGATCTCGGCGACCCGCCGCTTCGCAGCTTCTGGTCGGTGACGCTGCCGCTTTCGATGCCGGGAGTGGTCGCGGCAACACTGATGATCTTCATCCCGACGGTGGGCGACTATGTCACGCCGAGCCTGGTGGGTGGACGCAACGGCCTCATGATCGGCAATTATATTTCCGAACTCTTCGGGCAGGCGAGCAATATTCCGCTCGGTTCGGCCATGGCGGTCGGGACGATGGTGGTTATATCGCTGCTGGTTGCGATCTATCTCGGCATCCTCCGCCGCGTCGTGCCAAAGGGGGAGGGTGGGAGATGAAGACCCCGTTCGCAAAGTGGTCGCTTGGCCTGTTCACGCTCGTCTTCGTGCTTTTCCTGCATGCGCCGATGGCGATGATCGCGCTTTTTTCCTTCAACAGCGCCAATATCGTCGCCTTCCCACTCAAGGAGTTTACCCTCGACTGGTATCGCGGGCTGCTTGGTGACGCGCCGCTTTTTGCTGCGCTCTGGCACAGCATTCTCGTCGGCATTCCGGTGGCGGTTGTCTCGACGGCGATCGGGCTGCTCGCTGCCAAGGCTTTCGTGCACTATCGGTTCTTCGGTCGCGGCACGGCATTGAGCCTGCTGATGCTGCCGATGGGCATCCCAACCTTCATCCTCGGCATTGCACTCTTGAGCTTCGCCCGTCAGGTGCTCGGTGTGGAGCTGTCTCTGCTCGTGGTGGCGGTTGCACATGTGCTGATCTGTCTGCCCTACTGCATCTTCACGTTGATGGCGCGCCTTGAAGGGTTTGACCAGAATCTCGAACAGGCCTCGATGGATCTTGGCGAGACCCCGTTCCAGACCTTCTGGCGGATCACCGTGCCGCTGGTGCTGCCGGGCATCGTCTCCTCGATCATGCTGTCCTTCATCACCTCCTTCGATGAGTTCATGCTGGCTTTCTTCCTTGCCGGCAGTGAGGCGACGCTACCGCTCTATATGATGGGCCAGATGCGCTTCTCCTATTCTCTGCCGAGCATGCTCGCGCTGGGGACGATTATCTTCGCAGTTTCCGTCGCATTGGTGGTCCTGGCTGAGTTGCTGCGCCGCAAGGACATAACGACGGCGCCGGGAGCCACAGCATGAGCCCACCAGATATTCATGAAAGGGACCAGTCGATGGTCGAACAGGCTTCCGCCGATACCCGGCGCTCGGCAATGATAGACATCCGGGCTATCAGTAAGGCCTATGGCAATTATGCCGCACTCGACGGCATCGACATGGAAATCCGGCAAGGCGAGTTCTTTTCGCTGGTCGGTCCTTCCGGCTGCGGCAAAACGACACTTCTCAAGATCATCGGCGGTTTCGAGCAGACAACGGCCGGCCGGCTGCTGATTGCGGGCGAGGATATGAGCGGCATTCCTGCCTATCGGCGGCCGACGAACATGGTGTTCCAGTCCTATGCACTGTTTCCCCATATGAACATCCGCAGGAACGTCAGCTACGGGGTGCGCAAGAGCGGGTTGCCGGCCGCGGAAAAGGCGCAGATCGTCGATGAAGCATTGGCTTTGGTCAAGATGTCGGATTTTGCCGACCGGCTTCCCGGCCAACTGTCGGGCGGCCAGAGGCAGCGCATTGCACTCGCGCGCGCTATCGTCTGCAAACCCAAGGTGCTGCTGCTCGATGAGCCGCTCGGCGCGCTCGACAAGCGGCTGCGCGAGGAAATGCAGTTCGAGCTCAAAAGCCTGCAGCGCAGGCTGGGCATCACCTTCGTCTGCGTCACCCACGACCAGGAAGAGGCAATGTCAATGTCCGACCGTATCGCCGTGATGTCTGCCGGACGATTGTTGCAGATCGATACGCCGGACAATCTCTACGAACGACCGCTCTCCCGCGATGTGGCGGATTTCGTCGGCAACATGAATTTCTTCGATGTCCAGGCTCGGGAGCGCCGGGACAAT
>DASWOH010000223.1:0-34628 GCA_036398815.1 Rhizobium sp.
AACGGGCCGGAGCAGACGGGATGATCGCCGAACTTGGCGCCCGCCGCTTTGGCCGCGGTCGGCGAGACCATCATGCCGGAGCGGTCGGAAAGCTGGGCGAGTAGCGTCACGTCAGGCGCCTTCAGCGTGAAGGTCACCTCATATTCGCCTGATGCTTCGACCTTGGCGACGGAGGAGAGTTCGCTCTTGCGGCGCGATTCCGGCAGGGTCTGGTAACGCTGGATATTATCGACCACGGCCTGCGCATTGAACGGCGTTTCGTCCTGGAACTTGACGCCCTGGCGCAGCTCCATCGTCAGCTGCTTGCCGTCGGCGGACCATTTCCAGGAGGTGGCGAGCTGCGGCACGAATTTGAGATCTGGTGTCACGTCAACGAGCTTGTCGCAGAGTGCGGTATAGACGATGCGGCCGACGAAGGTGCGTGACTGTGCCGGGTCCAGCACGTCGGCGTCGTCCTGCAGGCCGATCTTGAGTTCGACGGCGAAGGCCGGCAGCGCGATCAGCACGCCGGCGGCCAGCGATGTCAGAAATTTGGCGATCTTCATCCTGTTCTCCTGTTTATATTTTTGTTTTCAACGCAGTTCCGGCCGGTTTCCCCTCCGGTCGGTTAGTCTCGGCGCGCAAGCCGCGCCCATGGTCAGTCAAGCGCCTCGGCCATTTCCTTCCGTGGCGGCTGGGCGTCGAGCGAGGTGACGCGGATCAGGCTTTCCTGCAGCATCAGCAGATGCTGGCGCATGGCTTCGGCGGCCTTCATCGGATCGCGCGCCGCGATCGCGTCGATGATCGTCATATGCTGTGCGTAGGATGCCGGGCGCGTGTTGTTGGTGCTGCGGGCCAATTCGCGAATGGTTTGCCATGCCTCGTCCTGGCGGATGTGGTTGATGACGTCGAAGATCGTCAGGAAAAACTGGTTTCCGGCGCTCTGTGCGATGAGGCGATGCAGCGCACCATCCCACAGCTCGCGGCTATCTGCGTCATCGCTGGCGACGATCTTCTTCGCCAGCTCGTACATGCGCTCGATATCGTAGGGCTTGGCGCGCATGGCGGCGAGCTGGGCGAGCTGCGGCTCGATGCGCAGGCGCACCTCCATGATTTCCATGAGATTGGTGCCGGCAATCATCGATCCGACGTGCTGGCTCCAGTCATCCGGGCGCTGGCCGGCATAGGTGCCCGACCCCTGTCGCCGCCAGATGCGGCCTTCGGTCTCGAGCACTTCCAACGCGCGGCGGATAGCGCGGCGGCTGACGCCAAACATCTCCGACAGCGCCCGTTCGGTCGGCAATTTCCCATCCGGCAACAGATTATCCGAGCCCAAAAGCCCCCGGAGCTTTTCCAGGGCATGGGTCGAATTTTCGGGAAGGCCGCTGGCTGCCATGAGGTTAAATGGTCCGAACCAATTTTTGATTGGTCCGATACAAGTTCAACTCGAGCGCAGCGTCAAGCTCTTTTTTGTGCAGGCGCACTCAATGCATAATGTTTGCGCAGCGGCGACTGCTAACGGCCGGACGAGCGGGCCGAGAGCGTCACCTCGGGCACAAAGGTAAAATCCTTGTCGAAGGGATAGGTCGGCTTCTGCTTGCGCAGCCGTGGCAGCCGTTCGACGAATTGATCGACCACGCCGGGCGAGAGCGCCATCAGGTTCGGATTGGCGATCGGGGCCAGCTCCGGCGAGAGATAGCCGGATTTCACGACGATGATCTTGGCCTGATGCGGATCGAGGCCAAGCCGGGTGAAATCGGCGATGTTGTGGTAGGGGCGACGCTTGGCCGACAGCACCAGATCGATGCCGCCGACGGAGACAACGGCTTGCCGGTCGGCGGCAGCGTCGGTTTGCAGCAGGAACTTCACGGTGAATTCGGCCGTCACCGGCTTGCTGCCCTTGGTGTCCAGCGAAGCGCCAACGGTGAGATCGAGTTTGGAGCCGACGCCGGCGGCATAGCAGGCTTCGGTTGCCGCCTTGTCGGCGATCCCGGCGAAAACGACGCCGGCAGCACCCTTGGCAATTAGTTCCGCCAGCACCTCGGCGCGGTCTCCGACGCCTCCGCCGGTTGGATTGTCGCCGGATTCGGCCAGCACCACCGGAGCGGTCGGGCTGGCGATCGCCCTGGCGACGCATTCCTCGATCGAGCCGGTCTCGCAGCCGAAGACGAAATCCTTGCGAACGTCCCAATAGGCCTGCGCCAGCCGCTTCGCTTCACGTTCCAGAACTGTGCGGTCTGTGCCGGTCATGATGGCAGCTGCGGTGGCGCGCGGCTCGTCGGCCCAGACATAACCGACCATCAGCGAGGCATCCCAGACGCCGTCGATGGCATCGATGCCGGGCAGCAGGTCGTAGAGGCTCTTGGCCGGTTCATCGACCGTGCTGGTGCGCTCGCCGGGAAGGACGACCGGGATCGGCGCCCAGAGCAGGATCGGTTTCACGCCGGTCTTGAGGCTTTCGGTCAGCATCTTGACCGCGCGGCGCATGGTTTCTTCGACATCGATATGCGGCGCGGTGCGATAGGTGGAGTACATGTCGAGCGCGTCGATGATGCGCTGGGTGACGTTGCCGTGCAGGTCGTAGCTGGCGGACAGCAGGCAATCGTCGCCGACGACGGCGCGGGCAGCGGCGATCCAGTCGCCCTCGGCATCCTCCATGCCTTCGACATACATGGCTCCATGCATGGCGAGGTAGAGGCCATCGAGCGGCAGGAGCGGCTTCAGGCGCTCCAGGAATTCCGCTTTGAAGGCCTCATAGGTGTGGCGGGCGACCGGGCCGCCGGCGATGGCCCTGGCGTGAATGGTCGGCAGGAACTCGGCGTCGTAATCCCTCAGGAAGGCGAAATAGGGTGCCGCGGTCAGCGCTTCGCCGCGCACGATACGGAAATCCTTTTCTTCGGCCAGGACCGGATTGTACGTGCTGCATTCGGTATGAATGCCACCGACGGCGATACGCATGGGAAACCTCAATTCGGGTTGGGACCAATCAGGAAATTATGGGCGGCGATGCTGGCGGCACCGCGCGCCCAGACGTCGCTGTCGACGCGCTGGGTACGGATCGGCGTCTGGCCAGCATAGCGCGGCAGCACGTTGGCTTCGATCGCCTGCTGCATGACTGTGCCGAACAGCCCATCGAAATTGCCTTCGACATGGGTGATCAGGATCATGCCGGGATCATTGAACTGGATCAGGTGCGCGATCGCGAGGCCAAGTGCGCCGCCGGCGCGATGCAGGATGCGGATGGCGGCGGCATTGCCGACCGACGCCTCTTCTTCCAGTTCGGTCAATGATGTGCAGGCAAGGCCCTCAGCCTTGGACATTTCCTTGATCGCCTTCATCGAGGCGACCGTGTCGAGGCAGCCGCGCTTGCCGCAGCGGCAGGGCGAGCCTTCAAGTTCGATGGTGCAATGGGCGATTTCGCCGGCGCCGCCGTGATTGCCGCGATAGAGCTTGCCGCCGATGAAATGGGCGCAACCGATGCCGTCGCCGAAGGAGACGACGCTGAAACTCAGTATGTCACGGGCACTTCCGAACAGTTTTTCGCTGACGGCCACCGCCTTGGCATCGTTCTCGATGAAGGTCTCGATACCCGTCTTCTCTCGGATGATCCCGGCAAGCGGCACGTCCTGCCAGCCAAGGAGGGTGGATTGCACGCAATTGGCCTGCTTCTCGTCGACGAAGCCTGAGAGGGCAACGCCGAGGCCAGACAACTTGCCGGCTGCCTCCGGCTGCCCCGCGAGCAGCTTCGGCAGCGCGTCCGCGATCAGGCCCGCGATGATCTTGGGATCGCGCGACAGCGGCATATTCTCACGCGCGATGATCTTGCCGTTGAGATCGCTGAGCACCATCGGCGCCGGATCCTCGAGCAACGAGATGCCGACGAAGAAGGCGCCTTGCGGATGCAGGTCGAGCAGGATCGATGGCCGGCCCTGACCGTAGATCGTCCCGGTCTCGTGCAGGACGCCTAGCGCGATCAGGTCGCGGGCGATGCCGCTCATCGCTGCCTTGCTGAGGCCCATCGACGTGGCGAGCACCGTCCGGCTGAGGGGGCCGGATTCACTGATGACACGCAAGAGTTGCCGCTGCGAAGAGGTGAGCAATTCGATGTACCGCCTGGGTATTCGCCTATTATCTTGGTTCGATGCTAAGTTTAGGAAATGAACGAATCAACCATAATAAATTATAAAACTGACTTAAGTCCGTTATCCGGTCGATGGGTGGGTGAGAGGCCCGGAGAAATTCTCAGTCAAAGACACCATCGCCGGTTTTACCTCTGGTGGCGATACAAATATTCACCATGAAAGGCTGGAGATCGATCCCGGACCATGTCGCGGAAAGCTTCGCTTGAGCCTGCATGATGGCGGAGTTCAGCCGTCTCGAAGCGATGGCGGCCGAACTCCGTTTGCTCGGGAAATAGGGGGTTCCGGCCGGTCGAGACCGTAGTGATCGCGCAGCGGCGAGCCGGCACAGCCGCGGCGAAAGAGACCACGGGTTGCGGAACATGTTTCTCGACATCGCCCGGAAATAGCGGCTTGTCAGCCGGATGAACATCGCGCAAGTTGCCGATATCGCGTTTCATTGCCGGGCAGGAACCATGACCGCACCTCTTGACGACGAAGTCTTTTTGCGCCGTTCCTTCGAAGTTGCGGCGCGAGCGCGGTCGAGCGGCAATCATCCTTTCGGCGCCATTCTGGTCGGACCTGACGGCACCGTGCTGATGGAACAGGAAAACGCCTACAATCCAACGCAGGACATGACCGGCCATGCCGAGCGGGTGCTGATGACCAGGGCCTCGCAGCAATATTCACCAGGTTTTCTGGTTCAATGCGCGATGTATACCTCCGCCGAGCCCTGTGCCATGTGTGCCGGCGCCGCCTATTGGGCCGGTGTCGGCCGCGTCGTCTATGGGCTCAGCGAAGGCCAGCTCAAGGCGATCACCGGCAACCATCCGGAAAATCCGACGCTCGACCTGCCCTGCCGTGTCGTTTTCGAGGCGGGCCAGCGTAAGGTCGAAGTGGTGGGGCCGATGCTATGCGAAGAAGCAACGGCGCTGCATGATGGCGTGTGGTGATCCCGGTTCTCCATTAGCGCGAATGTTTTCCAAAGACGTGATACGGTCGGATCATGCACGATCCTTGTTAAACGGTTGACATCCGCCGGTGCAAGTATGCAATGCTTATCATCATGAACCAGCAGGCCAACGCCCCTGTAGTTGCTTAGCCCTCCGACGTTGATCTCAAGAATTTATCGTTCGCCCATGGCCGTGTTGACGGCCTATACGCGTTTGCGGCCGGGTGGAACTGTCAGAAAGGAATGTCATGTCCAGCACGGCCGATCGTTCGAGACGTCCGTTGGTCATTGTCTCGATCATGCTGGCGACCTTCATGGTTGCGATCGAGGCGACGATTGTCGCCACCGCCATGCCGCATATCGTCGGCCAACTCGGCGGCTTCACTTACTATAGCTGGGTCTTCTCGGCGTTTCTTCTGGCGCAGTCCACGACGACGGTGATCTATGGCAAGCTGTCGGATATTTTCGGCCGCAAGCCGATGCTGATCGGCGGCATCCTGATCTTTCTCGTCGGCTCGGCTCTGGCGGGCTTTGCCTGGTCGATGGCCTCGCTGATCGCCTTCCGGCTGCTTCAGGGCCTCGGTGCCGGCGCGATCCAGCCGGTGACGATGACTGTGGTGGGCGATCTCTACAAGCTGGAGGAGCGTGCCAAGGTGCAGGGCGCGCTCGCCAGCGTTTGGGCGGTGTCCGCCGTCATCGGGCCGCTTGTCGGCGGCATCATCGTCGACAATGTCTCTTGGGCCTGGATCTTCTGGATCAACCTGCCGATCGGCGTGCTGACCATCATCGGTTTCACGTTCTTCCTGCATGAGCAGATCACGCCGCGCGAGGCGAAGATCGACTATCTCGGCACGATCCTGTTTTCGATCGCTATCATCTCGCTGCTGGTTATCCTGACGGAAACCGGCTCGGGCCTCGGCGTGCTCGGCCCACTCGCCATCGTCTTCGTCGTCACCGGCGCGCTGTTCGTCTGGCAGGAGCGGCGCGCGGCGGAGCCGATCATCTCCATCGAACTCTGGGGCAGGCGGCTGATAGCCACCAGCAACGCAGTCACGCTTCTGGCCGGTATGGCGCTGATCGGATTGACGACCATCCTGCCGATCTATGTGCAGGGCGTGCTCGGCCGGTCGCCGCTGGTGGCGGGTTTCACGCTGACGATGCTGATCGTCGGCTGGCCGCTGGCCGTGATGTTGTCGAGCCGCTTCTACCGCACCTTCGGCATTCGCAGGACGCTGCGCGCCGGCAGCTTCATGTTTCCTTTCGGCGCGATTTTTCTCGTATTTCTGACGCCGGAAAGCAGCCCGGTCCTGGCAGGCATCGGCTCTTTCCTGATGGGGTTCGGCATGGGGCTCATCAGTCTGACCAGCATCGTGCTGGTGCAGGAAAGTGTCGAATGGTCGATGCGCGGCAGCGCCACGGCATCGATCATTTTTTCGCGCAGCCTCGGCAACACGCTCGGCGCCACCGCGCTGGGCGCCGTGCTCAACATCGGCATCGTCCACTTCGGCAGCGGCGATCTGGCCGCCAGGCTGCATGAGGTGCTGAACCAGCCGGCCGGTCTTTCCGATCTCGCCGCCGATCCGGCGATCCGCGGCGTCTTCGACGCGGCGCTGCACTGGAGCTTCTGGGGCGTCGTCGCGCTCGCCATCCTGGCGTTTGCGACGACCTGGCTCATTCCGGTGGCGCACGATGCCGGCCGCCGGCAGGTGCCGAAGACGGATGCGCAGGAAGCGATGACGCATTAGCGGGATAAGAATGAGCGCCACGGCTCTTGCGGCCGGTGCGTCGCCGCATCGCCAGCGGCGGGGGCGCCTCAGAAGTCGTAGTTGTTGATGCGCCAGACATCGAGCAGGCGGTGCGATGCCTTGAGCGCGGCGTCGGGATCGCGGGCGACGATCGCGTCGAGAACGGCCTTATGATAGGGCAGGGAGCGCTTCTGACCCTCCGCTACTTCCTCATGGCTCGACAGTGCGCGGTTGGCATAGATCGCGACCGCGATCAGGTCGATGAGCTGCGCATAGACCATGTTGTTGGTGGCGGCGAAGATCGCCGTGTGGAAGCGCAGATCGGCGTCGGCATTGGTGTTGATATCGCCGAGGGAGGAAACCATGTTCTCATAGGCGGAGGCGATGGCGGCGATATCCTCGTCGGTGCCGCGCGTGGCGGCTCGCGCCGTCGCTTCCGGCTCCAGCACGCGCCGGAGGTCCTTGATCGAGCGCATGATCTCCACCGACGGCCCGGTCTCGTAGTACCAGACCATGACGTCGGTATCGAGATGATGCCAGTTGGCGCGTTCCTTGACGCGGGTGCCGACGCGGGTCTTGATTTCCACCAGTCCCTTGCCGGCCAGGCATTTCATCGCCTCGCGAATAACAGTGCGGCTGATACCGAACTGCTCCACCAAATCGGGTTCGTTCGGAAGCGTCGCGCCGACCGGGTAATCGCCGCCGACAATGCGGCGTCCGAGTTCGTGCACAAAATAACCGAAGACGCCACGACGGGGGATCGTGCCGTATTTGCGGACATAGGCATCGAATGGCGATTGCGTGACGATCAATTTCGAAACCGGGCTGGCCGGAGCAATCATTACATCAATGCCATGTTTCATTAGTGGGACTCTCATGTCTGATTGAAAGGCGATGCGAGTGAAATCGTCGGCTTATGGTGGCTCTGGCTGGCTTCACGCTGATGTCCGGGCTTACTCGTAATGGTTTCATAATTGGCCGGCGTTGGTTTGGCCCTTCGTTGCGCCATGTTTCGAGGAAAACCCTACCATGTCTTGCCTGCGTATGCCTACTGGCGCCACATTGACTGGATTGTTCGATAAACGAGTGCAATGAAGCCAGGCGTCGTGATCAAATTCCGATCCGGCGATTAAGCGAAACGTGATCGCTTCATTGAATGGTGGGACGATTTCAGCCTATCGGAAGCGGGTCGAAACCGTTTAGATGTTTGGGGATGCGAGGCGGATTCGGAGCCGTTTTAGAATGAATGATATGTCCACGCGCAAGCGGGAGGAGGCGATGCAGGTGTCCGGCTCCCGGCCGCTGCTGATCGCGCTGCTCGTGGCTGGCGCTTTCTTCATGGAAAACCTGGATGGCACCGTCATCGCCACCGCTCTGCCGCAGATGGCCGCGTCCTTCGGCGCCCGGCCCGTCGATCTCAATATCGGTATGAGCGCCTATCTCCTGACGCTCGGCATCTTCATCCCGATCAGCGGCTGGATCAGCGACCGGTTCGGCGCGCGCCTGGTTTTCACCACGGCCGTCGTCATCTTCACGCTGGCTTCCGTTCTCTGCGGTCTGGCCAATGGCGTCGGCTCCTTCGTCGCCATGCGTATCCTGCAGGGCATCGGCGGGGCGATGATGGTGCCGGTCGGCCGCCTCGTGGTCCTCAACAATACGCCGAAGGACCAATTGATCTCGGCGATTGCGACGATCACCTGGCCGGCGCTGGTGGCGCCCATTCTGGGGCCGCCGCTCGGCGGCTTCATCACCGACCATGCAAGCTGGCGCTGGATCTTCTTCCTCAACTTGCCGCTTGGCATCGTGGCGTTCATCTTCGCCCTCACGCTGATCCCGGAAACCAAGAGCGCCGCGCGGCGGCCCTTCGACTGGACCGGCTTCGTCGTCAGCGGTTTCGGCCTTGCGAGCCTGATGTATGGACTGGAGCTGATCGGCCGCCCCGATCCGGTCTGGCTGGAGGCCTGGGCCTATGTCATCGCCGGCCTCGTACTGCTTGCCGCCGCCATAGTCCACTTCCGCAGAAGCCAACATCCGCTGATCGATCTTTCGGGACTGAAGCTGCCGACCTTCGCCGTGACGATCTCGGGCGGCTCGCTGTTCCGTACCGCCATCGGCGCCGTACCCTTCCTGCTGCCGCTGATGTTCCAGGTCGGTTTCGGACTGAGCGCCTTTCACGCGGGCATGCTGACGCTCGCGGTCTTCGCCGGCAATCTGGCGATGAAACCGGGCACGACGCCGATCCTGCGGCGCTTCGGCTTCAAGCCGGTGCTGATCGTCAACGGCATCCTCAACGCGATCTTCATCGCCGCCTGCGCACTGTTTTCGCCGGATACGCCGATCTGGTTCATCATTCCCGTGCTGTTCATCGGCGGCATGTGCCGGTCGATGCATTTCACGGCGCTGAACACCATCGCCTTTGCCGATATTCCGCCGCAGCAGATGACCGGCGCCAACACGCTGTTCAGCACGGCCTTTCAATTGACGATGGGAATGGGGATTGCGGTCGGCGCCATCGGCATCCGCATCGGCCAGGCCATCAGCGCGCCGCTTGGCATGAGCGGGATTGTCGCCATCGAATTCCGCCTGGCTTTTCTCATGCTCGGGATCATAGCGCTCTTCGCCGTTCTCGATTGCCTGCCGCTCGATCCGAAAGCTGGGGACAACGTCTCGCGTAAGCCGAAGCCGAGCGCGAAAAGGGCGGCCTGATCAGGAGCAGCAGACGAAAGCAATCGTCGGCCGGCGACTCAATAGGGATAGTGGATGAAGTTGTAATGCAGCAGCAAAACAGGAACTGTGATCAAAAAGAGAAGAAATATCGCGACACTCGCCGCGCGCAGCACTTTCGTCCGGCGGGTGCGCTGGCCGGTCCAATCATATACCATCGTGAGCGTCCTCCTGTTCCGTACCTGTTAAAAGGGCAAGAAATGGAGCACTAGTCAATATTACTAATATGATTAGTCGCTGAACAGTATTTTAAAAGTATATTCTAACATTCGTATATGGATGGGTGGTTTGATTGATTTTCCGCCGCACCGAGCCAATTTGCCCTGGTTTTCGCGGAAAGGTCATTTTGTGATGCCGGTCGCGGCTATATAAGCGACGAGGATGCCTTCGCGGCCGCGTGGGGGCGGGAGTTTGCTTCTGAAAGAAGAGGAAAGATGTGATGAGCAAGGTGCGTGCCCTGGTACTGGAGCGTCAGCATGAGTTGGCGTTGCGTGATATCGACCTGCCGCAGGAGGTTGGGCCGGGCGAGGTGAAGATCAAGATTCATACGGTCGGCGTCTGCGGATCGGATGTGCATTATTACACGCACGGCCGCATCGGTCCGTTCATCGTCAATGCGCCGATGGTGCTCGGGCACGAGGCGGCCGGCACGGTGGTCGAGGTCGGCGCCGGCGTCACGCATTTGAAAGTCGGCGACCGCGTCTGCATGGAGCCCGGCATTCCCGACGCCAATTCCAAGGCGAGCCGCCTCGGAATGTACAATGTCGATCCCGCCGTCACCTTCTGGGCGACGCCGCCGATCCATGGCGTGCTGACGCCCTTCGTCGTGCATCCGGCCAATTATACCTTCAAGCTGCCGGATAATGTCAGCTTCGCCGAGGGTGCCATGGTCGAGCCTTTTGCAGTCGGCATGCAGGCTGCAACCAAGGCGAAGATCACGCCTGGCGATACCGCTGTCGTGCTCGGTGCCGGCCCGATCGGCACCATGGTCGCCATCGCGGCCCTTGCCGGCGGCTGCGCCCGCGCGATCGTGGCTGACCTTGCCCAGCCGAAGCTCGATATCGCCGCTCAGTATCAGGGTGTGATCCCGGTCAATATCCGCGAGAAGAACCTGATCGAGGAGGTCAAGCGCCTGACCGACGATTGGGGCGCGGACGTCGTCTTCGAATGCTCGGGTTCGCCGAAAGCTTGGGAAACCGTCATGGAGCTGCCGCGTCCGGGCGGCGTCATCGTCGCCGTGGGTCTGCCGGTCGCCCCGGTCGGCTTCGATGTCTCGACGGCCTCGACGAAGGAAATCCGTATCGAAACCGTCTTCCGCTACGCGCATCAATACGAGCGCTCGATCGCGCTGATCGCATCCGGCCGGGTCGACCTGAAGCCGCTGATCTCGGAGACGTTCAAGTTCGAGCAATCGATCGAAGCCTTCGACCGCGCCGTGGAAGCACGCCCGAGCGACGTCAAGCTGCAGATCGTTCTGGATCAGTAGGCGCCTGTTTTCGCCGCCGCCTTGTTCTGCCAGGGCGGCGGATTGCCTGTTGTTTCGCGTGATCCCGTAGACGTCCCCGCGATAGCGATGCTAGCGTGGCGCGAAACAGCAGGGGACAAGGCGGTAACGCCGGAAAACAACGGGAAGGGCCGCGGTGCCGCACGACGTCGCATTGATAGCATTGATTGCCGCCGGTTTTGGCTTTGCCGCTATTTTCGGTTATCTCGCCGACCGGCTGCACCTGCCGCCGCTGGTTGGATACCTTGTCGCCGGTGTCATGATCGGTTCGGCGACGCCGGGTTTTGTCGCCGACATGGCGCTCGCTTCGCAATTGGCCGAGATCGGCGTCATTCTCCTGATGTTCGGTGTCGGCCTGCACTTTTCGGCGGCCGATCTGCTCGCGGTGCGCGGTGTGGCCATTCCCGGTGCGATCGGCCAGATCGCCATCGCCACGCTTCTGGGTATCGGCCTGGCCTCGCTCTGGGGCTGGGGCATCGGCGCCGGCCTGGTCCTCGGCCTGAGCCTTGCCGTCGCCAGTACCGTTGTGCTCCTGAAAGCGCTGGAGGAGCGCAACTTAGTCAGTTCGACCAATGGCCGCGTCGCCGTCGGCTGGCTGATCGTCGAGGATCTGGCTATGGTGCTGGCGCTCGTGCTGCTGCCGGCCTTTGCCGGTGCTCTTGGCGGTCATGCCGATGCAGGCGGCCACGCCGCCACAGGGTCGATCTGGCTGACTATCGGCATCACGCTCCTCAAGGTGGCTGCTTTTGCCGCCGTTGCGATCTTCATCGGCCCGAAGATCGTTCCCTGGCTGCTGACCTCCGTCGCGCGCACCGGTTCGCGCGAGCTTTTCACCCTGTCC
The DNA here is from genome assembly GCA_036398815.1 of Rhizobium sp. Classification (GTDB taxonomy): domain Bacteria; phylum Pseudomonadota; class Alphaproteobacteria; order Rhizobiales; family Rhizobiaceae; genus Rhizobium. Next base: position 11,864 of record DASWOH010000223.1, read on the forward strand.
GTTCTCGCCATCGCGCTCGGCATTGCCTTCGGGGCGGCGGAGATATTCGGCGTTTCCTTCGCGCTCGGCGCATTCTTCGCCGGCCTCATCATGAGCGAGTCCCATCTCAGCCACCGGGCCGCAGCCGATTCCCTGCCGTTGCAGAATGCCTTTTCGGTGCTGTTCTTCGTCTCCGTCGGCATGCTCTTCGATCCCTCGGTGCTGGTGAAGGAGCCGCTGATGATCATCGGCGTGCTCGCCCTGATCATTCTCGGAAAAGCGTTGATCGCGTTCTGTGTGGTGGTGCTGCTGCGTTATCCCGCCAGCATGGGGTTTGCCGTCGCCGCCGGACTTGCCCAGATCGGCGAGTTTTCCTTCATTCTGGCGGGCCTCGGCGTTTCGCTGGGCCTCCTTCCGCGCGAGGGGCAGGATCTGATCCTTGCCGGCGCGATCCTGTCGATCACGCTCAATCAGCTGGTTTTCGCCGGCACCGAGAGGCTGGAGACATGGGTCTTTTCCCGGTGGCCGGCATTCGCTTCCAATTACGGCATGGCGAAGCATGATAGCCTGTATCGCGAACTGGCTGTCATCAGCGAGCAGCGCGAAGAGCGAGACCGGCAGCATCATCTCGAAATCGCGCAGTTGCTCGAGACCTTTCCGATGTTCGCCGAACTCGACGCGGGCGCACAGGAAGAGCTCCTGCTGCTCTTCCGGCCACGGTCCGCATTGCCGGGCGATCGCGTCATCCGCACCGGCGACCGTGGTGACAGCATGTTCTTCGTTGCCTCGGGTGCGGTCGAAGTGCAGCTCGAGGATGATGAGATTCCGCTCGCCGCCGGCTCCTTCTTCGGTGAAATGGCGGTATTGACCGGCGCGCGGCGCACGGCCGATGTGGTCGCCGTCGACTTCTGTCAGTTCCTCGTCCTGGAACGCCGCGATTTCAATCTCTTCATGTCCCGCCACCCGCAACTGCGCGCCGCCGTCAGCAGCCTGGCGCAGGAGCGGCAGGAGATGAACGTCTCGCGCCACCAGAGGCGGGATCAATCGCGCGACACTGGCTGATCGATGTCGCCGGGAGGGCCTATCGCCGCGTCAGCCAGCTCTTGGAAACGCGGCAGGCCATCGTATAGGCCGGGTCGAAGACATTGCCGACATCGTAGCGCACGACCTGGCCGAGCAGGTGGCTGGCGGCGGTCTTGTCGAGGCCGTAATCGGAGCCAAGCCAGCGCAGCATTTCGCTGGTTGCGTGCTGCAGCGCCTGGTCGAGCGGACGGGCATTGCCGATGGTGAAAATGTCGTCCGCGGTCTCGCCGCGCGGCCAGACGATGGTCTTCTTCTTTTCGACGCTGAGGCGCACCGTCACCTCGAAGGTGGTTTCGATACCGGTCCCGACGATCTCGCCGTCTCCTTGTACCGCGTGGCAGTCGCCGAGAAAAAAGAGCGCGCCGGGTGCGGAGACCGGAAACCAGATGGTCGTGCCGGGGCCGAGCAGGCGATAATCCATATTGCCGCCGAACTCGCCACTGGTGGCGGTCGAAATGGCCTGGCCGAGGGATGGAGCAACGCCGAAGCAGCCGATCATCGGCGACAGCGGCAGCACGAAAGCCTCCAGACCGGCAACCGGCTCGGAAAGCCGGACCGTTAAAGCTTCGCGATCGATCTGCCAGATCGCCTTGTCGCCTGCCGGCAATGTCCTGATGTCCGAGGGATCGACAACATTGCCGGCAACGACGCTGCGGGTAAAACCTGTGTCGCGCGTCGGGACCATGCCAAGAATTTCGACCTTGAGAGAATCGCCCGGCTCCGCACCTTCGACGAAGATTGGGCCGTTCATCGGATTGGGGCCCGGGGCCTGCCGAACCTCGTCTTTGTCATAGCCGGCGGCATCGATCGTCTCAGTGATGACGGTGTCACCATCGGCAATGCGCAATGCCGGGGAAAGGGAGCCGATGACATTGTGATAGGCGGTCGGAACGAAGCGATGCGTTGGCATGGAGCGTCAGCCTTGTCTGGAGTTCGGTCTCCTAACCTAGGCTGGGTTTAGTCCCTGTGAAAAGAGCGGAATGGGCGCAATTCCTCATGGTCCGACGAAATATCTCCGGCGCTTGGCTTTGTAGCTCCGTTCGTCGAACTGACCGCGCAGCCAGTCCTCCGGGTTCGCCTTCAAATATCCGGCATCCGGATCCTGCCGATTGGCGTCGGTGAGTTTCTTAACGACATAGCGGGCGTAATGATGGTCGAAAATGCGCATGAACTCGCCGAAATAAATATCGGCGACACGCGTATCGCCCCGGATCACGATCATGTTCTCGTCGTTGATGCGCTGTGAGGGCTGGCTGAAATTCGCCGAGCCGCTGACGATGAGCGGATCGTCGCTCAACGGATCGACCAGCATGAATTTGTCGTGGATGTAGTCGTTGGTGTTGAGGGGATTGTCGCGCTCCGCCAGAAAATTTGCCAGAGCGCCGCTTTCCAGGCGTCCCCCGGCGGCGAAGAGGACGTCGCGGTCGCGGCCGATGATCTCGCCGTCGCCGAGATCGTCGTCTTTGACGATATAGCGCAGCACGTCATTGTCCTGGGCGATCACCTTGCTGAAAACCTTGTCCAGGTTGAAGGCCAATGTGATGCACGAAATCTCGTGCGCCTCGCCCATCCGGTCGGCATACCATTGGAGGGATTCGCTGCTGTCCTTTGCGTCGCGGGCACTGAAGACCGGCGTGACACTGTTTGGCTGGGTGCGGCCAGCCGGCAGAGGCGTCAGCTCGCGATTTTTCGGCCGCAGCTTGGTCGGCGTCAGGTTCTGCGACAGCAGCGTCCAGTATTCGAGATAGGTTTCCGCGATCGCCGGGCTCCAGACGATGTGGCCGACATTCGAGTGGCCGAAGATACCGCCGTCGGAAATATTCGTCGATCCGGTCCAGACCGCGATCGGTTTCTCGTCTTCGAGGAGGATGATGAATTTGTTGTGCCGGATGCCCTCGGTCACCGTGCACGGGATGACGGCCTTCATTTCGTCGAGCCGCGCATTGCGGATGACCGCTTCGTTCGCCGCCTTGTAGGTCTTTTCGTCATCGAAGACGATCTTCACGTCGGCGCCGGCTTCCACGGCCTTGGCGAATGCATTCGCGACCGGCTGATAGTGGAACTCATAGAGCGCCGCGCGTAGCGCGAAGCGGTGATCCTCGGCAAGGCCGATGAACTTGATCAGTGCCTCGAAGAGCCCGCGCGACAGCCAGACCATTTCCTCGGCCATGGGATTGTCGGCGTCCGGCATGCGGTTGCCGAAACGGCGGGCATAGGCCTGCGAGCCGATCACGCCGCGATTGAAATAGACGTCGTGGTGCGCTTCGTCGTTTCTCTTGTCGGGATTGAGCAGATATTCCAGCTCGGTTCCGATTTCGAGGGTGACCGCCGAGGCGGTGTCGAGCTGCAGCATCTTCACCGTGCCGTAGACCGGGACGATCTGGTAGCGATAGGTGTGATCGGTTTCCGCCGTATAGTCGGCCCATTGGAAGCTCTGCACCGGATGGTCCGCCGTGCTGACGGGCGTTCCCGGCGGCAGGCCGCGATCCTTGTCCTTGAAGCGCTTGATGCCGGTCATCCAGTAGCGCTCGACGACCGCGCCGTCCTTGAGTTCCTCGCGCTGAATGGCGAAGCCCATCAGCCCGGCTTTCTTGGCGTCCTGCCCGGAAACGAAGTCCCACGCCAGGACGACCACATATGTTCCCGCAATCGCCCGCGCGCGCAGAACCCCGCTTGCTGCCGTGACCCGCATGTCTCATCCTCCCCCAGTTGGTTCATTCGTCGGAGGGTCGATGCGCCTCTGAGGATAGGGCGTCCCTGACGGACGCCGAGGCTGCGGGGCGAAAAGCCGGCCGCGAACCATGTTCGGACTGCATATCAACTCTCATGCGAAACGCGACGAAAGAGCAGTGCATCTTTTCAGCGAAGATAACCTTGTACCATAACAACCGGATGAACGCTCGCATCGGAATAGCGGGATAGGTTTTGCCCGGATCTCGCCTTCGCCATGCCGCGACGAGGGCGCCTTTCACATTGCGCGCGGCAAACTTTTCGCCGATGTGCTGCAGCGCGGAATAAATTTGCCCGGTGCTTCCGGATTCTGGCACAGCGCGTTTTGTGCACAAAAACTATCGTCTTTATGATCGTTCCCATCGAAGGAGCGTTGGCTCACCCATTTCGATCGAGGGGACATAAATGAAATATACCATTGCAAATCTGTTTGCGGCTGCGGCTTTGCTGCTTTCCAGCCAGGTCTTTGCCGAGACACTGAAGGTCGGTGTCGTGCCCGGCGTTTACGCCGATTCCATCGAGGCGCTCGTTCCGGAGGCCAAGGCAAAGGGGCTGGATATCCAGATCGTCGAGTTCAGCGACTGGACGACCCCGAATGTCGCGCTGCAGTCGGGCGATATCGACGTCAATTATTTCCAGCACAAGCCCTTCCTCGACAATGCCATCGCCGAGCGCGGCTATGATTTCGTCAGCGTCGGCCAGGGCGTGCTGGCCAATATTGGCCTCTATTCGCTGAAGCATAAGGATTTCGCCAGCATTCCCGAAGGCGGCACGGTCGCCATCGCCAACGATCCGGTCAATCAGGGCCGCGGCCTGCTGCTGTTGCAGAAGGCGGGCCTCATCAAGCTGCGCGACGGCGTCGGCTTCAAGGGCACGCTGGACGATATCACCGACAATCCGAAGAAGCTGACCTTCAAGGAAATCGAAGGCCCGCAGCTCGCACGCGTGACCGGCGATGTCGATCTGGCGCAGGGCTACCCGCATTTCATCGTCGCCGCCAAGACCTTCGATCCGTCTTCCGGCCTGCTTTATTCCGGCGTGGACGACAAGCAGTTCGCGATCGTCTTCGCCGTCCGCAAGGACAAGGCCGACAATCCGGCGCTGAAGGAATTCGTCGCCCTCTACCAGAACTCCCCGGCGGTTCGCGACGCGATCCACAAGGCCTTCGGTTCCGACAACAAGCTCTATACGCTGCCATGGCTGCCGTAATCGACAACGATATCGTTCCAGCCGCCGCCTGGCCCGCTCCGCGTGCGGACCGGAGCCAGACGGTGGTGGAGGGGCATGGCGCCGAGCTCGGGCAACGCCCGGGTTCGGTCGTCTTCGAGGGGATCGGCAAGACCTACACGTCTTCGGCCGGGTCGGTGCAGGCGCTGCAGGACATCAGCCTGGACATACCGGCGGGCGCGATTTACGGCATCATCGGACGCAGCGGCGCCGGCAAATCGAGCCTGCTCAGAACGATCAACCGACTGGAGAAGCCGACCGACGGCCGCGTGCTTGTGGATGGTCAGGATATCGGCGGCTATGATGACGATACGCTGGTGGCGTTGCGCCGCCGGGTCGGCATGATCTTCCAGCATTTCAACCTGCTGTCGGCCAAGACGGTGTGGGGCAATGTCGCGCTGCCGCTGATCGTGGCCGGCGTGCCGCGCCGCCGGATCGAGGAGCGTGTCGCCGAGGTTCTTGCGCTCGTCGGGCTCGAGGACAAACGCGACACCTATCCTTCGCGCCTGTCCGGCGGCCAGAAGCAACGTGTCGGCATCGCCCGAGCCCTGGTTCATCACCCGGAAATCCTGCTTTGCGACGAGGCGACGTCGGCGCTCGATCCCGAGACGACGCTGTCGATCCTGCGGTTGCTGAAGGACATCAATCGCCGTCTCAACCTCACCATCGTGCTCATCACCCATGAGATGAGCGTCATCCGCGAGATCTGCGATCACGTCGTCGTCCTCGAGCAGGGCAGAATGGTCGAATCCGGCCCGGTCTGGCGCGTCTTCGGCAATCCGCAGCATGCCGCCACCCGCGCGCTGCTGCAGCCGCTGCATCGCGATATCCCCGAGGACGTGGCGCGGCGCTTGCGGCTGGAGGCCGATCCAGCCCGCCGCGAAGATGCGATCGTCTCGCTGTCCTATACGGGCGAGGGCGGGTTGGAACCGGATATTTCCGCCATCGCCGCCTCCATCGGCGCGCCGGTGCGGCTGCTGCAAAGTTCGCTCGACCGGATCGACGGCCATGTCCATGGCCGGTTGCTGATCGCAACGCGCCGGCCGGAAAGCCATAGGTTGCCGGAGCTCGACGGGCTGGCGCATGAAACAAGGATCTTGGGCTATGTCGACAGCAATGTATGAACGCCTGTGGCAGGCATTGCTCGATACCATCGTCATGGTCGGCGTCTCCGCCGTCTTCGCCCTTGCGGTTGGTATTCCGCTGGCGGTGTTTCTGGTGCTGTCGGGGCCGGGCGGTCTCATCCATGCGCCGCGTCTCAACCGGGTGCTGGCGGCGCTCATCAACGGGTTTCGCGCAACGCCCTTCATCGTGCTCCTGGTCGCCCTGCTGCCGCTGACGCGATTGTTGACCGGCACCACGATCGGCGTCTGGGCGGCGATCGTGCCGCTGTCCATCAGCGCCACGCCGTTCTTCGCGCGCATTGCCGAAGTCAGTCTGCGCGAGGTCGATGGCGGGTTGATCGAGGCGGCGCAGGCGATCGGCTGCCGCCGCTGGCATATCGTCCGCCATGTGCTCTTGCCAGAAGCGCTGCCCGGTATCGTCGGCGGCTTCACCATCACCATCGTCAGCATGATCGGCGCGTCTGCCATGGCGGGCGCCATCGGTGCCGGCGGCCTCGGCGATATGGCGATCCGTTACGGCTATCAGCGCTACGACACGACGGTCATGGCCATGGTCATCGTCGTCCTCATCGCGCTGGTCTGCCTCGTGCAGTTCACCGGTGACTATGCCGTTCGCCGCCTGCGGGCGCGCTGACGTTTTCTCAGGAGTTTTGCATGACCGATGCCTTCCCCACGGGCTCGACCGCCATATCCACCGAAAAGGTGGAACCACGCAGGCCGGCACCGCCATGGCCGCCCCGGCTGATCGAAACCGACGATCAGGCGATCAAGGTCGCCGAAGCGCTGGCCGAAAAATTCCGGGCAGGGGCTTCCGAGCGCGACCGCGAACGGCGGCTCCCCTGGGAGGAGATCGAGCTTTATACGGAAAGCGGCCTTGGCGGCATCACCGTACCGAACGCCTATGGCGGCGCTGAGGTTTCCCATGTCACCCTTGCCAAGGTCTTCGAAATCCTCTGTGCCGCCGATCCGGCGCTCGGCCAGATTCCGCAGAACCAGTTCGGCGTGCTGTCGCTGCTGCGCGAGATCGGGACGGAGGAGCAGAAGTGCCGTTTCTACGGCGATATTCTCAAGGGTTACCGCATCGGCAATGCCGGGCCGGAGCGCGGCCGCAACGCCGTCAATGTCAGCACGACGCGCCTGCGCCAGACGCCTGACGGGCTGAGGCTCACCGGACGGCGCTTCTATTCGACGGGCGCCATCTTCGCGCACTGGATTCCGACGCGCGCCGTCGACGATCAGGACCGCCCGGTTCAGGTCTGGGCGCCCTATGACGCGACCGGCGTACATGTCATCGACGACTGGTCCTCCTTCGGCCAGCGGACGACGGCAAGCGGCACGGTGGAGTTCACCGATGTCGCTATCGGTAGCGAACAGGTTTTCCCCGTCTGGCAGCTTGCCGATCGTCCGGGCATAACCGGACCGATCTCGCAGCTCATTCAGGTGGCGATCGATGCCGGTATCGCCAGAGCCGCGATCGAAGATACGGTCGCCTTCGTCCGCGACTATGCCCGTCCCTGGATGGATTCCGGCCTGCAATCGGCAAGCGACGATCCGACCATCATCCATGAGATCGGCCATCTCTACACCGAACTTCATGCCGCGCAGGCATTGCTTTACGCTGCCGGCGAAGTGCTTGACGAGGTGGCGCGTGCGCCGATCACCGAGGCTTCCAGTGCGCGGGCTTCGGCAGCAGTTGCCGAAGCGAAGATCCTGACGACGGAGATCGCCCTTGAGGCGAGCGAGACGCTGTTCGATCTCGCGGGCTCGGCGGCGACCCGCGCCGGGCACAATCTCGACCGGCATTGGCGCAATGCACGAGTGCATACGCTGCATGACCCGGTGCGCTGGAAATATCACCTGCTTGGCAACTACCAGCTCAACGGCGTCTTTCCGGCCCGCCATCAGTGGAATTAGGAGCGCGAAAGCGACATGACCGACATCAACTCACCCAAGCCGGTTTCGCCCGCGCCGCCGCCAAGCCGCCCGGCCGACATCATCCGCGACGACGCGCAGGCGCTTGATGTCGCGGAACGACTCGCCGCCGACTTTGCGGCAAGTGCCTCGTCGCGCGATAGCGAGCGGCTTCTGCCCTGGACGGAACTCGATCGGTTCAGCGCCAGCGGCCTCTGGGGAATCACCGTTCCCCGCGAGTATGGTGGGGCTGGCGTCTCGGCAAAAACCGTCGCGCGGACGATCGTCACCATCGGTGCTGCGGACGGGTCGCTGTCGCAGATACCGCAGAACCATTATTACGCGCTGGAGGCGCTTCGCGTCGGCGGCACGGAGGAACAGAAAGCTTTCTTCTACGGGCGGGTTCTGGCCGGCGAGCGGCTCGGCAATGCGCTTGCCGAAATCGGCCAGCGCGACTTCAAGCGCCGTACCCGGCTGGTGCGCGATCCGGGCGGCTGGTATGTCGACGGAAAGAAATTCTATTGCACGGGCGCGATCTATGCCCACTGGATTCCGACCCTCGTCGTTGCAGAAGAGGAGGGGGGACCCGTCACCTATCTCGCCTTCGTGCCCCGGAATGCGGCGGGCGTCACCATCCACGACGACTGGGACGGTTTCGGGCAGCGTGTGACGGGCAGCGGCACGGTGTTGTTCGAACGGGTCAGGGTGGAGCCGGAATGGGTGGTGCCGTTTCAAGCCTCCTTCGAGCGGCCGACGACCATCGGCCCCTTCGCGCAGATCATGCATGCGGCCATCGATCTCGGTATCGGGTTCGGCGCCTATCGGGAAATGCTGCGCTTCATCCGTGAGCGCGCCCGTCCATGGCTGGATGCCAAGGTCGATCGTGCCGCCGACGATCCGTTGACGCTGCATCAGGTCGGCAATGTCTGGCTGCGGCTGCGGGCCGCGCAAGCCCTGCTCGACCGCGCCGCCGCTGAGATCGATGCGGCGCGGGCCGATATGACGGAAGACAGTGTGGCGGGCGCATCGATCGCCGTGGCCGAGGCGAAAATCCTGGCGACGAAGGCGGGGCTGCTGGCTGCCAACAAGTTGTTCGAACTTTCCGGCACGTCCTCGACACTGTCCGAGGACAATTTCGACCGCTATTGGCGCAATGTGCGCACGCACACGCTGCATGATCCGGTGCGCTGGAAATATCAGGCGGTCGGCAACTACTATCTGAACGGAAAGCTGCCGCCTCGGCACGGCGCGATCTAGGTCATCGAAGCCATGAAGAAGCAGATCCTCCTGAACGCTTTCAACATGAACTCCGTCGGCCACATCAATCATGGCCTCTGGACGCACCCGCGTGACCGATCCGATCAGTATAAGACGCTCGACTATTGGACATCGCTTGCCGGGACGCTTGAGCGCGGTCTGTTCGATGGGATATTCATCGCCGATATCGTCGGCGTCTACGATGTCTACCAGAATTCCGTCGACCTGACCTTGCGCGAATCCATCCAGCTTCCGGTCAACGATCCGCTACTATTGGTGTCCGGCATGGCGGCGGTGACGCGCCACCTCGGTTTCGGCATTACCGTCAACCTCAATTCCGAAGCGCCCTATCTCTTCGCCCGCCGCATGTCGACGCTCGACCATCTGACCGGCGGCCGCATCGGCTGGAACATCGTCACCGGTTATCTCGATAGCGCCGCCCGGGCGCTCGGCCAGGACGGACAGGCGGATCATGACACGCGCTATGACCGCGCCGACGATTATCTGGAGGTGCTCTATAAGCTCTGGGAAGGAAGCTGGGACGACGACGCGGTGCGCGCCGACCGGCAGGCGCGCATTTTCGCCGATCCCGCCAAGGTCCGGCCGATCCACCATCGCGGGCCGTTCTACCAGGTCGAAGGCTACCATCTCTCCGAGCCCTCCATCCAGCGGACGCCGGTGCTCTATCAGGCCGGCACGTCAGGGCGCGGCCGCCGGTTCGCGGCCAGGCACGCCGAATGTGTGTTCATCACCGCGACCGATAAGAACGCTGCACGGGCCACATCGCGCATTCTGAGGCAGGCGGTTGTCGACGCGGGACGGCGACCGGAGGATGTGAAGATACTCGTGGGCATCACCGTGATCCCGGATCGCTCGCGTCAGGCGGCGCGGGAAAAATACGAGGACTATCTGCGCCATGCGAGCCCGGAAGCGGGACTGGCGCATTTCGCGGCCAGCACCGGCATCGATTTCTCCCGCTACGAGCTGGACGATCCGATTTCCTACGGCACGTCCAATGCCATCCAGTCGGCAACGCAGCTCGCTGAGCAGCGCGGCTGGACGAAGCGGCAGTTGCTGAAGGAACTGGCCGTCGGCGGGCGTTATCCAGTCATCGTCGGTGACGCCGGCGATATCGCCGACGAGCTCGAAAGCTGGATCACGGACGGCGCGATTGACGGGTTCAATCTGACGCGCACGGTGACGCCGGAAAGCTACGAGGATTTCATCGACATCGTCGTGCCAGCCTTGCAGGATCGCGGCATCTACAAGACGGCCTATGCCGAGGGATCGCTGCGCAACCGGATCTTCGGCGAGGGCGACCGATTGCCGGTGCGGCATGCGGCGGCGGCCTTTCGCAATGGCCGATGATAGCGAATGCTTCGGGAATGACGGAGCGTTCGACCGGCAAGGCGTCATTACCGGAAAGGGCGGTCGATGCGATAAAGCTCGTGCGGGCGCAGCATATGTCCGATCGGAACGGTCGCATAGCCCTGCCGCCAGTAGGGGCGCCCGAGAATCCAGCCGATGATGGAAAAGGGTCGGTCACAGGCTCTGCGAGGCGAGAGATAAGTGTTTCTCAAGGCGATTTCATGTCGCGCTGCTGCCATTGTTTTCTCGTGGCCCTGCCCGCCGCGAGAGATTTATCGCTTGGCTCCCATCGAATGATTGCTTCCCCGCAAACACCGTCGTCATCCAGATTTTGCCATTCGAATCAGATCAGTGCAGCCGATCGACATTAGCGAGACGGACAATTGATGACGCTGAATGAAAGCGACCGGAGCCTTATCGAGGCGATGAGGCGGTATTTTGCATTGAAAGCCGATGTGAGTGAATTGAAAGCGCGCCTGGAAACGGCAAGGCGCGAGGCTGGCGAGGATATCGAGACTTTTTACAATCCGCGTTCCAACCCTAATCACGCGATCGATATCCTGCGATCGCATGTGTTGAAAAAGGAGATGGTCTCTCTGATGAAGCAGGCGGAGCTCCTCTGCGGGCATCCGGCACAGCCATAGTCACACGCAGGAGACTGGCCCGCCAAGCTTGAAATCCATCCTTGTTCATCGGCGGCTTGTTAAATCAGGAATGCTGATATAAATGAAAGCAATTGATGGAGCACTCGGGAAACGATGAAGCGCGGCTTTCTAACGATCTATGCGGGTGAGAATGCTGCGGCTTTGCGGGCGCTTTCCGTGCCCGCGCGCGTGGACATGCTCAGGTTGCTATGCTCCAAGGGCCCGTTGAATGTGAATGAAATCGCGCGGGCTCTGGACCTGCCGCAGTCGACGGTTGCGACCGGGATCATGATCCTGGAAGAGGCCGGCCTGGTCGAAACCAAGGCAGCAAAGGCCCGCAAGGGATACCAGAAGATCTGTTCCGCGCTTTATGACGAGATTCTTGTGAGCTTCGAGGATACGGCCTTGAAGCATGATGAAGACGTGATCGAGGTGGCGATGCCCATCGGTCTTTATACGAGCTGCGAGACCCATGCGCCGTGTGGTCTTTGCTCCACCGAGGGCGTGATCGGCCTGCTCGATGTTCCCGACTATTTCCTTGATCCCCAGCGCATGCAGGCCGGTTTGCTCTGGTTCGGACGCGGGCATGTGGAGTATAAATTTCCCAACAATGCCAAGATCCTGAACAAGAACGTCAATGCCATAGAGTTCTCGATGGAGCTCTCCTCCGAGGTTCCCGGAACCAATCCGGACTGGCCCTCCGACATCACGATCTGGGTCAACGGCGTTGCCGTCGGCACATGGACGTCGCCGGGCGACTATGGCGACAAGCGTGGCGCCTTCACGCCGGGCTGGTGGAAACTCGAGGGCTCCCAATATGGCAAGCTCAAGACCTGGCGGATATCGAAAAAGGGTACGTTCATCGACGGCGTCGCCGCGTCGGATGTCACCATCGACGATCTTGCCATCAGTCAGCATTCCTCGATCCGGCTCCGGATCGGCATCGCCGACGATGCCCGACATACGGGCGGCGTGAACATATTCGGCCGTGGTTTCGGCAACTACGGCCGCGATATCCTGATGCGGATCGACCTTTCGTAGTTTAAAATCACAAATTGTGATATATAGTCGGCATTCCTATGGAATTGCGGTATTCCGTCATTTTTGCATAATTCATTGAATTCGCTGAATTTTATCCATATTTTTCGCAGTGCAAGGCAAAATTTTAGCTCTGATGGCGCATAAATTGGCGTTGACGGCTTGCCAAAAGTGTATCAGCATCTAGGTATAAGAACGAAATATCTGATATATACGGGAGGTTAGCAGTGAAGGCGCAAGTGGTCATCCATCGCGATTTCCGGATTGCCGATATCGACGACAGGCTCTACAGCTCGTTTCTGGAGCATCTGGGCAGAGCGATCTACGGGGGCATATACGAACCCGGCCACCCGACCGCCGATGCGGACGGGTTTCGCCAGGATGTCATCGAGTTGGTCCGCGAGCTGAATTCGCCCTATTGCCGATATCCCGGCGGAAATTTCGTCTCTGCCTACAATTGGGAAGACGGCGTTGGTCCGCGTGCCGAGCGCCCGGTGCGTCTCGATCTTGCCTGGCGTACCCGCGAGAGCAACCAGATCGGCGTCAACGAATTCGTCGATTGGTGCAAGAAGGCCAACACCAAGCCGATGCTGGCCGTCAATCTGGGTTCGCGCGGCCTGGACGCGGCGCGCAACTTCCTGGAATATTGCAATCATCCGAGCGGCACCTATTGGTCGGACCTGCGCCGCAAGCATGGTTGGGCCGATCCCCACGGCGTGAAGCTCTGGTGCCTCGGCAACGAGATGGACGGCCCTTGGCAGGTCGGTCATAAATCGGCTTACGAATATGGCCGGCTGGCCGACGAGACGGCCAAGGCCATGCGCGGCTTCGACAAGTCGCTGGAGCTGGTCGTCTGCGGTTCGTCCAATTCGGAAATGAAAACCTATCCCGATTGGGAAGCGCAGGTTCTGGAACAGTGCTACGACAGCGCCGACCATATCTCGCTGCATATGTATTTCGCCAATCGTGAGAAGAACACGCTCAACTATCTCGCCAAGGCTGAGAAGCTCGACCGCTATATCGGAACGATCGGCGGCGTGATCGACTATATCAAGGCGAAGAAGCGCTCGAAGAAGACGATCGGCATCTCCTTCGACGAGTGGAACGTCTGGTATCACTCGAACCAGCAGGACAAGGACATCCTTGCGCGCGACGAGTGGCCGGATGCGCCGCACCTCCTTGAAGACGTCTATAATTTCGAGGACGTTCTTCAGGTCGGTGGCATTCTGAATACCTTCATCCGCCGGTCGGATCGCGTGCGCATCGCCTGCATCGCGCAACTCGTAAATGTGATCGCGCCGATCATGACGGAGAATGGCGGTCCCGCCTGGCGGCAGACCATCTATTATCCGCTCTATTTCGCTTCGAAATACGGTCGCGGCTTCGCGCTTCGGCTGGTCACCGACGGGCCGACCTATGACAGCGACGAGGCCGACGACGTGCCCTATCTCGATGTCTCCGCCGTTCACGATGCCACGGGGAAGACGGTTACCCTGTTTGCCGTGAACCGCCATCTGGACACCGCACTCGATCTCGACACCCGGCTGGAAGGCTTCCCCGGTGCGCGCGTCATCGAGCAGCACGAGATGGTTCATGAGAAGCTTGAGGCGGTCAACACGGCGTCTCGGCCGGATACGGTCGTTCCGGTCAAGTCGGACGACGCAAAGATCGAGGATGGCCGGCTTCGTGCCACGCTGAAGCCGCTGTCCTATAATATGATCCGGCTGTCGGTATGATAGCTGGTTACCGGGATGCGGATAACCCGCGTTCCGGTCTGCAATGACGTTCCGCATGTCGCGAGGAGGCGACGTGCCCGGTACGGTGGTCTGTTGCGAAACGGTTTGGACGTGAGGTGTTCAAGGCCCGTCTGACGCAGGGAGTTTGAAAGTCACGGCAGGTCGTTTGGCATGCCGTCCGATGGATAACTAGGGAGGAGATCATGCAGAAGTGGAAGAAGCTTGTTTTCGGTGTCGCGCTGGCCACGTTCGGCCTGGTCGCGGCGGCCAAGGCACAGGATTATACCGCCTTGCCACGCAAGGAGACGCTGATCGTCGAAAATCCGGAAGGGACGATCAAGAATCCCGGCTGGTTCAATATCTGGGTCAATGGCGGCGGCGGCGTCTCGACCGGCCTGCAGCAATTGACGATGGACACGCTTTGGTACATCGACCCCGAACAGGGGCTCGGCGGCTCGGCCTGGGACAATTCGCTCGCCGCCGACAAGCCGCAATATAATGACGACTTCACCCAGATGACGGTCAAGCTGCGCAAGGGGCTCTATTGGAGCGACGGCGTCGAGTTCACCGCCGATGATGTGGTCTATACGGTGAAGACCCAGATGGACCATCCGGGCATGAACTGGAGCGCTGCTTTTTCAGTGCAGGTCGCCAGCGTCGAGGCGCCGGACCCCTATACCGTCATCTTCAAGCTGAAGAAGCCGAATTCGCGGTTCCATGCCATCTTCACCGTGCGATGGAACGGCGCCTGGATCATCCCGAAACATGTCTTCGAGAAGGTTGCCGATCCGGTTCGCTACGATTTTGCCAATCCGGTCTCGCTCGGCGCCTACAAGCTGAAAAGTTTTGATCCGCAGGGCAAGTGGTACACCTGGGAAAAGCGCGACGACTGGCAGCGTACCTCGCTCGCCCGCCTTGGCGAGCCGGGGCCGAAATACGTCACCTATGTCGATCCTGGTCCCCCGGACAAACGCACCATTGCCCAGCTGGAGCACAATCTCGATATCATTCACGACAACACACCTGAGGGCATGTTCACGCTGAAGGATAAATCCAAGACGGTTGAAAGCTGGTTCCCCGGCTTTCCATTCGCTCATCCCGATCCGACGCTGCCTGCGGTGATCTTCAACACCCAGGACCCGCTGTTTAAGAACGCCGATGTCCGCTGGGCCCTTGCGTTACTTATCGATATCAAGGCAGTCGATATGGCGAGCTACCGGGGAACGGCGACCCTTTCGGCGCTTGGCGTTCCGCCGACGGCCATTGCCATGAAGGATTATCAGGCGCCGTTGCAGGATTGGCTTAGGGATTTCGAAGTCGATACCGGCAAGCGCAAGATCAAGCCGTACGACCCGACGATCGGCCAGCAGGTCGCCGATATCCTGCGCAAGCAGCCCAAATATAAGGATCAGATTCCCACCGATCCGGCGGCCATCAGCACGGCCTTCGGCTATGGCTGGTGGAAACCAGATCCGCAGGCGGCGGCCGAACTTCTGGAAAAGGCCGGCTTCAAGAAGGTCGGCGGAAAATGGATGACGCCGGATGGCCAGCCCTTCAAGATCCGACTGACGGTGGAAGGCGACACGCGCTCGGTCTTTACCCGCGCGGGCACGCTGATCGCCCAGCAATGGGCAGCCTTCGGCATCGACTCCAAGGCGGCGCCGACCACAAGTCTCTGGCAAGTGGGACTACAGCCTGGGAATTACCAGGTTGCCATTGCCTGGAGCGTCGAAACATGGGGCGGCGATCCGGATCTCTCCTTCTTCCTCGATAGTTGGCATTCTGAATTCGTTGCGAAGAAGGGCGAAAATCAGGCACCGCGCAACTGGCAGCGCTGGTCCAATCCGGAGCTCGACAAGATCATCGAGAGCATCCGTCGGGTGAGTGCCGACGATCCGAAGGGTATCGAGCTTGGCAAGGATTATCTGAAGCTTGTCGCTCGGGAGATGCCGACCATTCCGCTGATGTCCTACAACGTCTTCACGTCGATGGATACCACCTACTGGAAAGGTTATCCGACGATCGCCGATCCCTATACCGACCCGGTTCCCAATTGGGCGAATTCCCGGCTGATGATGGTCAAGCTGAAGCCGGCGCAGCCATAAATCCTCCCAATCCTGACGCGGCGTCTGCCGCGTCAGGCACCTGTCGCCGGGCGTTAAGCGGGTCCGGCGACCTTTTTTGAAGAGTGATCAAGCGCAAGCGGCAAGGAAAACGACGGCATGGCGTCCTATCCCATTTTCGTGTTGAAGCGATTTGGCCAGTTTCTGCTCGTTGTCTTTCTCGGCATTTCCGCGACCTTCTTCATCACCCATATGACTCCGATCGATCCCGTCGAGGAGAGCATCGGCGCGATCCAGCAGATGGGGCAGTCCGATCCGCGCGCCGTCGACCTCATGCGCCAGTCGCTTCGCGAGCTTTATGGCATGGAGGGCTCGCTCTGGCAGCAATATCTGCATTTCTGGGGCCGGCTTGCGACCGGCGATCTCGGGCCTTCGCTGTCCGCCTTTCCGACGCCGGTCTCGACCATCATCCTGCGGTCCCTGCCGTGGACGATCGGCCTGATGACCGTTGCGACGCTGTTCACCTTCATCCTCGGGAACACGATCGGCGCGCTCGCGGGCTATTACCGCAAGAGCATGGTGCTCAAGGCCGTCAGCCTCGTCTTCATCGCGATGCAGCCGATCCCCTATTACATTCTCGCCTTCGTGCTGATCATCCTGTTCGGCTATCTCTGGCCGATCCTGCCGATCAACGGCGGTTATGAGATGAACACCAATCTACAGTTTTCGTTCTCGCTGGTTCTCGACATCCTCAGGCACTCCATTTTACCGGCTCTCTCGCTGATCCTTGTCGGTACGGGCGGCTGGCTGATCGGCATGCGGGCGCTGGTCTCCAACATCATCACTGAGGACTATGTGACCTTCGCCGAACTCGGCGGCGTGCCGAAGAACCGCATCCTGCGGTCCTACATCGCCCGCAACGCGATGGTGCCGCAGTTCACCGGGCTTGCCATGTCGCTGGGGGCGGTCTTCAACGGCACGGTCATCACGGAGATCGTCTTCGGCTATCCCGGCATCGGAAACCTGCTGATTTCGGCGGTGCATGCCGGCGATTACAGCCTCGTGCTGGGGCTGAGCGCGCTGTCCATCGCCGGCGTCGCCGCCGCGGTGTTCATCATCGATATATTGGGTCCGCTGATCGACCCGCGCATCAAGGTGGAATAGAGCATGTTCACGATCGTTCGCGACCTCGCTCGCCAGAATGCGGAATTCCTTTGCGGCCTGCTGCTCTTCGCGGTGATCGTCGCACTGGTGATCCTGTCCTATTTTTCACCCTACGGTCCCTCGGACATTTATGTCCTGCCGCCGGACATGCCGCCCGACAGCCAATACTGGCTCGGCACCACCTCGCGTGGCCAGGACGTCTTCTGGCAGCTCACGACTGCTCTCAGGAACACGCTTTATTTCGGCATCGGGGTGGCGTTCCTGTCGCGCATCATCTCGCTGACGGTCGGTCTGGTGGCGGGTTACCTCGGCGGTCCCGTCGACCGGGTGCTGATGGCCATCAACGACAGCATCATGGTCATTCCGCAGTTTCCGGTGCTGATCCTGTTCTATTTCGTACTCAAGGACGAAATGACCTGGAGCGTGCTCATCGTGGTGATGGCCTCGCTCGGCTGGTCCTATGATGCACGCCTGATCCGCTCGGTGGCGATCAGTCTCAAGAGCCGGCCGTTCACGACCCAGAGCGTCTATTCCGGCATGAGCATGTACAAGATCCTCGTCCAGGAGCATCTGCCCTACGTCCTGCCGATCGTCTTCGCGACGACGATGAACAACATGATCTGGTCGATCGGCATGGAAATCACGCTGTCGGTGCTCGGCTTCACGGATATCGAAACACCGACCATGGGCATGATGATCTATTGGGCGAACGCGCATTCGGCGCTGATCGCCGGAACCTGGTGGTGGGTCGCCGCACCGGTGGCGGCGATCATCGTGCTGTTCATGGCGCTCTTCCTGCTGTCGATGTCGATGAACGAAT
This sequence comes from Rhizobium sp., assembly GCA_036398815.1. Classification (GTDB taxonomy): domain Bacteria; phylum Pseudomonadota; class Alphaproteobacteria; order Rhizobiales; family Rhizobiaceae; genus Rhizobium. The sequence goes on from DASWOH010000223.1 coordinate 30,008, forward strand.
ACAACGATCCGCGCAGTCGGTTGAACCGGATGGGGGGCTAGGTCATGGATGCCGTGGTCGAGGTCAGGAACCTCAAAGCCTATTACAAAGCCTTCCTTTACGGCGTCGATCGCGAGGTGCGCGCCGTCGACGATATCAGCCTGACGATCGGACGCGGAGAGATCTACGGCATTGCCGGGGAATCGAGCAGCGGCAAGACGACGCTCATCAAGACCATCGCCGGCGCCATCCGTCCGCCGTTGAGGGTTGTCGAAGGCAGTGTCACCTTTCACTTCAACGGCGGCATGCAAGATATCCATACGATGACGCCGGAGGCGAGGGCGGCGCTTCGGTGGCGGCATCTGTCCTACATCATGCAGGGCTCGATGAACGTGCTCAACCCGGTGCGGCGCATTCGCCATTCGTTCACGGATTTTGCCTTTCGCCACATGAAGACCGATAAATCCGCCTTCTTCGAACGGGTCGCGAGCCATCTGCAGCGGCTGAAACTCGATTCCCAGCTTCTCGATGCCTACCCCCACGAATTGTCCGGTGGCATGCGCCAGCGCATGACCATTGCGCTTGCCACCATCCTGACGCCGGAATTCATCATCGCCGACGAGCCGACGACGGCCCTCGATGTTATCGTGCAGCGCGACGTCCTGACGATGATCCGCGAGATCCAGCGCGATATGGGCTCCTCCTTCCTGTTCGTCACTCACGACATGGGCGTCCACGCCGCCGTCTCGGACCGCATCGGCATCGTCTATGCCGGCCGTCTGGTTGAGGAGGCGCCGACCCGGAGCCTCTTCCATTTGCCGCTGCATCCTTACACGCAGCATCTGGTCGCCAGCCTGCCGCGCATCGGCGATGCAAGTTCCCGGCCCTCGCTGGAAGGGCGGCCGTCCAATCTCGCCATGCCGCCGGAAGGCTGTCGTTTTCATCCGAGATGTCCGAAGCGCATGGACATTTGCAGTCGCGAGGTGCCGCCGATGGTCGCGGTCGAGCCGGATCGACGCGTGGCCTGCTTTGCGGTGACGGGAGAACGGATTTGAACGATCTGCTTTCGCTTTCGCATGTCACCAAGATTTACCGGCAGGGCGGTTTGCTCGGCCGGCGTCATATCACGGCCGTCCGGGATGTCAGCCTGACGCTTGGGCAGGAGCCGGAGATCCTGTCGATCGTCGGTGAATCCGGTTCGGGCAAATCGACCATTGCGGCGATGATCCTCGGACAGACGGCGCCGACCGAGGGACGGCTGGATTTCCGGGGCCGGCCCGTCGCGGTTCACGGCAGGGTCGAGCGGCGTGCCTTCATGCGGCAAGTCCAGCCGGTGCTGCAGAACCCGTTCGAGGCCTTCAACCCGCTAAAGCGGGTGGATCGCTATCTTTTCGAGACGGCAAGGAGTTTCGCGCCGGACGGCAAGCGGCCGAACCGCGAGGAAATCGAGCGCATGGCCGATACGGCGCTCTCGCATATCGGCCTGACCTTGGCCGAGGTGAAGGGCCGGTTCCCGCATGAACTGTCGGGTGGGCAATTGCAGCGCACGGCGATTGCCCGCGCGCTCATACCGCAACCGCGGCTTCTGGTCGCCGACGAGCCGGTCTCCATGGTCGACGCGTCGCTCCGGATGGCGATCGTCAATCTCTTCAGCCAGCTGAAGAAGGATTTCGGCCTGTCGATTATCTACATCACGCATGATCTCGCGACCGCCTACTATATCAGTGATCGCATCGTCATCATGAAGAAGGGCGAGATTGTCGAACAAGGGCAAGCGCGGGCCGTTCTGGACAATCCGCAGCATCCCTATTCACGGGCGCTCAAGGAAGCGGTGCTGTCGACTACTCCGGAATTCTAGGGATTTTCGGGGGGGATGCCTCGATGCATCCAAACACCGAAAACGATAAAGGCGCCGATGGTGTCGGCGCCTCTTGTTTGGACGTGGAGATTTGCGGTCCTCAATCGCAGACGCGCATCCGCTCATAATGCCAGCCATCGTCATATTTGTTATGAACCGGACGGCTCTCAGTCCAGCATCTCGGCGGCGGCGGAGGAGGGGCTGCATAACCGCCACCGCCATTCACGATCGCACCGCCGATCAAGCCGCCAATAAGCCCGGCTGCCACGCCGCCCGCGATTGCGCTGCCATCATGGTGGTGACGCCGCGGCGGACCGTCGCGCCAATCGCGGCGATATTCCTGCGCCTGGGCAAAGCCGGCCGGGGCTAACACGCTGCCGGCGACCGTGGCCGCAAGCAAAACCGTGAGAATTGTCTTCTTCATCATGATCACCTCCGACGCAATGCGTCTTGAAATGCAAGTCTTCGACACAGCCAATCAACTGATCTCAGAATGACTATGTGCATGTGAACATGGCGTGAATACGCCGTTCACCCAAATTCGGTCGAGGATTGTTCGTTCCTGGTGCTTGCGGGCCGGTTATCGGCTGAACTCAGCTTGGAAAGGCCGCGTCGAGTTCCGCAACCGCCTCGAGGGAAAGGGGCGCCGTCTTGCGGTCTCCCAGCAGAAAGAAGAGCTTGGATGTCTCTTCCAGTTCCTCATAGGCGTAGACCGCTTCCTCCAACGTCTTTCCCGAAACGATCGGCCCGTGATTGGCAAGCAGCATGGCGCGATGGTCACGGGCGGCAAGACGCACGGCCTCCGCCAAGGCCCTGTCCCCCGGTCGGAAATATTTCAGCAGGGGGAGCTTGCCGACCCGCATGACATGATAGGCGGTGAGCGGCGGCAGCACATTGTCGGCATTGTCGTGGCACAGGCAGGAAACGGCGACCGAATAGGTCGAATGAAGATGCACCACGGCGCGGGCAGTGGGCCTCTCCTCATAGACTGCCAGATGGAAGAAGGCTTCCTTTGAGGGCGGATCGCCCGCGAGAAGCTCGCCGGCGGAGGAAACCTTGGATATCCGGGCCGGATCCAGAAATCCCAGGCTGGAATTGGTCGGCGTCACCAGGATCGAGCCATTTTCGAGGCGGACGGACAGATTGCCGGCGCTGCCATGGGCAAGCTGGCGATTATAGAGCAGCGCGCCCATGCGGACGATCTTGTCGCGCAATTCCGCTTCTTCGGTCATGATGTCCCCTGCAGTTGATACGCCTATTGTTCAATGCATCATCGAAAGCGCGGCGGCAAAGAAGTCGTTCCCGCCGAAGTTTCCGGATTTCAGGGCAAGCAGCATCTGCCCCTGAGCATTTCCGACCGTTCTGAGAACGGGGACGCCGGGCGCGATTTCCGGGCCGATCAGGAAGGCGGGAATGCCGAGCCTGTCGACGGCAGCACCCGACGTTTCTCCGCCCGCCACGACCAGACGGCGCACGCCTCGCGAAACCAGTTCGGCAGCGATTGCCGATGTGGCGTTTTCGATGGCATGCCCGGAGGCGTCCCGGCCGTAACGCGCCTGTACGCGGGCGACGGCCTGCGGATCGGCGCTTGCAGCGATCACCACTGGTCCGGCCGATATCCGGTCGCCCGCCCAGGAGATGGCGGACGAAAGCTCGTCGGGTCCGGAGAGGAGCCTCTCCGGGTCGAGCCGCAGGACGGGCATCGAGCGCTCCGCTTCCGCAAGCTGGCGCAGGGTTGCCGTCGAGCAGCTGCCGGCGACAATGGCGGCCAGGCCGCCGACGGGTACGACCGCATCCTCGGTGGCTTGCGCCGGCTGCGAAATCCTGCCGGAACGCCGGAGCGCACGGGCCAGGCCAAGGCCGAGACCGGAAGCGCCCGTCGACAGCGGTGTTTCGAGCGCCATGGCGCCCAGGGTTTCCAGGTCGCTTTCAAACACGGCATCGGCGATGACGGCCGTTACGCCCTCTTCGCGAAGAGTCGCAAGCCGCGATCTGACGGCATCCGGGCCGCCGGCGACGGTCGCCAGGTCGGCGAGCCCGACGGTACCGGAAGATTGCCGGGCAAGAACCCGCACGAGGTTGGCGTCGTGCATCGGATTAAGGGGATGGTCCTTCAGCGGGCTCTCGTTGAGCGGCTGGCCGTTGACGAACAGATGGCCGGCATAGACGGTGCGGCCGGTTTCCGGAAAGGCTGATGTCACGATCACCGGGCCGGCCCCCGCCGCCTCGCGCAGCGCGTCGGTGACCGGGCCGATATTGCCGGCATCGGTGGAATCGAAGGTCGAGCAGATCTTGTAAAGGACATGGATCGCACCGCGGGCGCGCAGCCAACGCTCGGCTTGGCTTGCGGCAGAAACGGCCTTTTGTGCCGCGACCGAGCGGATCTTGAGGGAGATGACGACCGCATCCACGTTCGGCAGTGCCAGATCCGGGTCGGGGATGCCGATCGTCTGCACCGTGCGCAGGCCGTTTTTCGTCAGCGTATTGGCGAGATCCGACGCGCCGGTGTAATCGTCTGCGATCGATCCAAGCAAGAGTGTCATCCCTCTCTCCTTTTGAACGGTGCAAACCAGCCGAGACCGTCGAGCGTGTGGTTTCGCGGAATGTATTCGCAGCCGATGAAGCCGTCATAGCCGAGCCGGTCGATCTCGCCGAACAGATAGGTGTCGTTCAGTTCCTCGCTGCAGGGTTCCTGCCGCGAGGGCACGCTCGCAGTCTGGATGTGACCGATGATCGGCATCATGTCGCGCAAGGCGATCGCGACATCGCCATGCATGATCTGCC
>DASWOH010000224.1:0-2145 GCA_036398815.1 Rhizobium sp.
AGCCACCCGAGGTGATGGGTGTCATACCCCAGAAATCGCATGCGAGACCGATTGTCCTTCAGTCCCGCGAGCACCTGGCCGAATGGAGAACGGCTCAGATAGTAAATCAGTGCCACCGCCACCAACACCCAAGCGAGAACAAGATAGTACACGTCTTGGTCGGTGGCGAAACTAACTCCGAAGGCTGCTGTACGCATCGTGGAGATGCCCGCTTCACCGCCGAATGTGCTCGAGAGATGCGGCGCCATGGAATAGAGAAGCTCGGCTAGCGCGAGCGTGATCATCGAGAAATACACTCCGGATCGCTTTGTTGCGAACCAGCCAAACAAAAGACCGGCAAGAAGCCCGGATATCCAGCCAGCCAGCGGGACAAAGGGAAGCGGCACGGCACCATTTGTCGCGTTCATTGCGTGAACAGTTGCGAATGCACCTAAACCAAAGAACGCCGCGTGGCCGAACGACAAAAGCCCCGCCCTGCCATTCAGGATATTGAAGGACATTGCGAACAAGGATGCGATAAGGATTTGGACAGCGACGTCGAGATACTTTTCATTTACAAGAAACGGAAAGATCAGGGAAAGAACGACAGCTGCTACAACGCCGACAGCCTTATAAGTCGTCATTGCTGCTCGTCCGTTTCGCCCATCAAGCCAGCCGGTTTGAACAGGAGCACCAGCAACATGAGCAGAAAGGGGAGTGTCGCCGCGACGCTTGAGATCTTCAGCGACATCAAGTCGCTTTGCGTTGTCACCAGGCCTGCCAATCCGATGTGTGGCAAGATGTCGTTCAGACTGAAGTCCAGCATTACTGAAAACGACACGAGCAAGCCGTTGATGAGTGAGGCGATGAACGCACCCGGTAAAGACCCTAATCCGCCCACAACAACGACGACGAAAACCATGACGCCCAAATCAAGCGCCATGTTCGGATTGGTGGAATAAAAAGCTCCGGCGACCGCGCCGGCGAGGCCGGCAAGCCCCGCTCCCACGCCGACAACAAGCATGAAGACTCGCTGGACGTTGTGGCCCAGCGCGGAAACCATGTCTGGCTTGTAAATGGCGGCTCGGACGATCAGACCGACTCTGGTTCGGCTTAGCAGAAGATAAAGTCCGGCAAGCATCGCGAGAGCGACCCCGCCCATGAAGACTCGGTAGAATGGATATTCAATGCTGCCGATGTGGAACAGCGGAAACTCGAGGGACTTCGGAACGGCGTAGTTGACCGGGAAATTTCCGAAGATCGACTTGATCAGTTCGGCAACGATAAACGCGATGCCGAAGGTAACCAGCAATTCATGTGCATGTCCGAAACGGTGTACTCTCCTGAGAATCCACCGTTCCATCGCAACTCCGAGCGCGGATACAAACAGGGTCGAAAGAATTATCGACGTCCCGAACCCGAAGTATCCCTCCAGGCTATAAGCCGTGTACGCTCCGATCATGTAGAAGGAGGCGTGCGCAAAATTGAGAACGCCCATCATTCCAAATATCAATGTAAGCCCAGCCGAGACCATAAATAGAAGAAGGCCGTAAACGATGCCATTGATGGCCGAAAGGACGATCTGTTCCAAGTCTCGCCTTCATATCGCTGAATCTAGGGGCGCTGCATCTTGCAGGTGGCCTGTGCAGGAACAGCCGCTTCTTCTGCGGTGAAGATCCGCACCGGCTTGAATCCCAGGTCAGTGCCGTCGACCTTGTATTTGGCGTCTCTCGATACCACGGAAACCACCATCGGGAAGACGGCCTGATGGTCGTCCTTTCGGACTGTAATTGTGCCGAGCGGGCTCTGGATCGACGCTTTCTCTAGGTTTTCGGCGAGGTTCTTTACCAGGAGGGCGTTATTGACGGGAGTAGTCGCGCTCAGAGCGCTGCCGAGCATTTCCATGGCGAAGATCGTCTGCGGCTCCACGTAGACGGGGAAGTTGCCGGTGGCCGTCTTGTAGGCCTGAGAGAACTCCAGTGTCGCAGGCTCCGCCGCCGCAGTGTTGTAGGTCTGTGCGACATAACTGCCTTCAGCAGCATCGCCGGCGTTCCCGATATTTCCTGGCTGGTCCAAGGAGGTCGTGCCGAAGTGGACCTTGAGACCGGCATTGTGGCTTGCCTTCATGAGAAGAAGTAAATCGTTCGACCAGTTTCCGGTCAGCAC
>DASWOH010000225.1:0-22817 GCA_036398815.1 Rhizobium sp.
GGTGGCCTCGGCATCGAGGTGACGATGGACAACGACCTGGTCAAGGTCATCACCCCCATCGACGATACGCCCGCCGCCAAGGCCGGCGTTCTCGCCGGCGACTACATCACCGCCATCGACGGCCAGTCCGTACGTGGGCTGAAGCTGGAGGACGCCGTCGAAAAGATGCGCGGCGCGGTCAAGACGCCGATCAAGCTGACGCTGATGCGCAAGGGTGCCGACAAGCCGATCGAGCTCACCATCATTCGCGACGTGATCGCCGTTGCCGCCGTCAAGTCGCGCGAAGAGGGCGATGTCGGCTATCTCCGCATCATCTCCTTCACCGAGAAGACCACGCCGGATCTCGAAGCTGCGATCGCCAAGATCAAGAAGGATATCCCGGCCGACAAGCTGAAGGGCTACGTCCTCGACCTGCGCCTCAACCCGGGCGGTCTGCTCGACCAGGCGATCAACGTTGCCGACGATGTGTTGGAGCGCGGCGAGATCGTCTCGACCCGCGGCCGCAATCCGGACGAGACCCGCCGCTTCAATGCCGGTCCGGGCGACATCACCGACGGCAAGCCGATCGTCGTGCTGATCAACGGCGGCTCCGCCTCGGCTTCGGAAATCGTCGCCGGCGCCCTGCAGGATCTTCGCCGCGCCACCGTCGTCGGCACCCAGTCCTTCGGTAAGGGCTCCGTGCAGACGATCATTCCGCTCGGGGACGGCAACGGCGCGCTGCGCCTGACGACGGCGCTCTATTACACGCCGTCGGGCCGTTCGATCCAGGGCACCGGCATCACCCCGGACATCAAGGTCGACCAGCCGTTGCCGGACGAGCTGAAGGGCAAGCTGGTGACCGAAGGCGAATCCAGCCTGCCGGGCCACATCAAGGGCCAGAGCGAAACCGATCAAGGCTCCGGTTCGGCCGCCTATGTGCCGCCGGATCCGAAGGACGATCTCCAGCTCAGCTACGCGCTTGACCTGTTGCGCGGCGCCAAGACGGATCCGGCCTTCCCGCCGAATCCGGAAAAGGCGGTTTCCTCCAAATAAGGAAACAGCGCCGGGCTGGAAACAGACCCGGCGCTTTCATATCCGGGGCGAGGTGACTGGTCTTATCTCGCTCCCGCCGTCTGAATGAGCGCGATCTCATTCGAAATCTATTCGGATCATGCTTTCGTGTTTTGAGTCTGGAGCAGACAGTTTCCCGCTTGGGGTGGATACGGACTTTGGGAACGGATTTGCATGCACCGCTCGGCCAGAACCGCGGCCCTGACCGCAAGTGGCGGCCGCCCTTCGGACGCATCCTCGGTGGCTTCTGCCTGATCGCGATCGCCAGCTTTTCCCTCTATTCGGCCCTGCTGCGCGACAATCTTCAGAAAACCCAGCCGGTCGAGACGACTGAAAAGACGGCACCCGCGCCACCGGCTGACGACAAGCCCGTCGCGACCGATCAAGGCCCCCTGACTGAAGTCGATCCCCAATCCGGTGCCAATACCTCGCGCATCGTCACCAGCGATGGCTCCGTCGTGACGATGTTCAGCCCGACCGCGCGCGACGGCAGCGGCCCGGTGCTGATCAATGCCAACCAGGTCGGTCAGGATCCGCGCATGGCGGCAACGCCGAACGAGAGCCTGCTGGAGGATTCGCCCTTCGGCAAGCTGCCGATCACCGCGCCGAGCGGACTGCGACCGATGGACCAATATGCGCGGCCCTGGTCCGGCGCCCGCGGCACACGCGTCGCCATCGTCGTCAGCGGCCTCGGCCTCAGCCAGACCGGCACGCAGCGCGCCATTGAGAAGCTTCCCGAAGAGATCACGCTCGCCTTTGCCGCCAGCGGCAACAGCCTGCAGCGCTGGATGCAGGAGGCGCGGCGCGGCGGCCATGAGATCCTGATCCAGGTGCCCTTCGAGCCTTTCGACTATCCCGGCAACAATCCCGGGCCTGATACGCTTCTGACCTCGCAGCCCGCAACCAGGAACATCGAGAACCTGCACAAGGCCATGGGCAAGATCACCAACTATACCGGCGTGATGAACTATCTCGGAGGGCGCTTCCTGTCGAATACCGACGCCATGCGGCCCGTCATGCGCGATATCGGCAAGCGCGGCCTGCTGTTCCTCGACGACGGCTCGTCAGCGCAATCCAAGTCCGGCACCGTCGCCAAGGCGCTGGAGACACCCCATGCTTTTGCGGATATGCAGCTTGACGGCGAATTGCAGCAGGATGCGATCCTGAAGAAGCTCGACGAGCTGGAGCGCCTCGCGCGCCGCAATGGCACGGCGATCGGCGTTGCATCCGCCTTCGACGAGAGCATCGACGCCATCAGCAAATGGAGCCAGGAGGCAGCCATGCGCGGCATCGAGATCGTCGCCATCTCCGCCCTTACCGACGACCCCAAACATCCCTGAGCCCTAGAGGACAAGATGAGCAAGACCCACTCACCCGTCAAAGCCGAAGATCTGCCCTATCGCCCCTGCGTCGGCATCATGGTGCTGAACCGCGAAGGGCTGGTCTGGGCCGGCAAGCGCATTCCGATCGGAAACTCCGAATATGACGGCTCGCCGCAGCTCTGGCAGATGCCGCAAGGCGGTATCGACAAGGGCGAGGATCCGCTGGAGGCGGCCTATCGCGAACTTTATGAAGAGACCGGCATGAAGACCGTAACGCTGCTGGCGCAAGCGAAGGACTGGATCAACTACGATTTGCCGCCGCAACTGATCGGCATCGGCCTCAAGGGGAAATTTCGCGGCCAGACCCAGCGCTGGTTCGCTTTCCGCTTCGACGGCAACGAGAGCGAAATCGCCATCAACCCGCCGCCGGGCGGCCATGAACCGGAATTCGATGCCTGGGAATGGAAGCCGATGGTGGAACTGCCCGAACTGATCGTCGCCTTCAAGCGTCCGGTCTACGAACGGGTCGTCGCTGAATTCCAGCATTTGGCCGGCCTGAGGGCGGAAGACTGATGGAAGAGAAATCCGGCCGCCTGGAAAAGCGGCCGGATGTGAATGCGATTATTCGGCGGCATCAGCCGAATCGGCGTTGAGCTGGCCGTATTTGGCCTCGCCGATCTTTTCAAGCAATTCGAGCTGGGTTTCGAGAAAGTCGATATGGCCTTCCTCGTCGGCCAGCAGCTGTTCGAACAGCTTCATCGACACGTAGTCGCCGGCGTCATGACAGATGTCACGCGACTTCTTGTAGGCGGTGCGAGCGTCGTATTCGCCGGCAAGATCCGCTTCCAGCACTTCCTTGACATTCTGGCCGATGCGCAGCGGTGCCAGCGTCTGCAGGTTCGGATGTCCCTCAAGGAAGATGATTCGGGCGACGAGGCGGTCGGCGTGCTGCATCTCCTCGATGGATTCCGCACGCTCCTTCTTGGCAAGCTTGGTGTAGCCCCAATCTTCGAGAAGCCGGTAATGTACCCAATATTGGTTGACTGCGCCGAGCTCGAGGAACAGTGCCTCGTTAAGCCGCTCGATGACTTTTTTGTCGCCTTTCAATGTCCGCTCTCCTGTTTTCTTCGTGGAATTTTTTCAGGCGGGACATGAAATCAAATATTTCGGCTTCCGTCGAGTGGCGACGGGCATGATAGTCTTCGGTTGTCTGTATAATGATATCAACGACATTCGGGAAGCAACCGCAGCAGCGGCCGCGCTTCGACATGGCATGATACACCTTGGCGGGGACGATGAGCTGCCAACAGTCCTCATCCAGGAACTCGTTGATGACGTCCCGGATTTCCGTGTCGGTGATGTAATTACAGCTACAAACCAGCATTCTTCGCTCAGTCCGTCAAACATGACATCCTCTGTCTTGTTATCTGCGAAAGAAGACGGTCTTTGTCAAGAAAAGAATCGATTCATTCTTCATCAGGCAAAGCCAGGGATACCGCCTCGCGTGAAACGCGACACCCGCATTTCCCCAGGTTTCAATGAAAATTACGGCCTCGCGGCATGACTCTGGCTGTCTCGGCGAGATCGCTGCGGCCATCCGTCGCGATGTCGCCAGCCTGCCTTTGCGCCGACCGGCCATCCTCCACACGCCGTTTCTTCTGCCGGTGATCCATGGTCGGGCGCAGGGCCTCGTCCGCCCGGTCGCCGATGCCGAAACGCCGTGCATCGCGTTGCAGGATGCCGAGCGCAGGGGTCATATCCTCGATGTAATCGACCACCACATGGATGACGCCGCTCTCGCTCTGCAGACGGCCGCGGATCTTGACCAGCCGGGCCCCCATAACGATGGCGCGGTATTTTTCGAACATCTTCGGCCAGACGATCGCATTGGCGACGCCGGTCTCATCCTCCAGCGTCATGAAGATCACCCCATTCGCCGAGCCCGGCCGCTGGCGCACCAGCACCAGTCCCGCCACCGTCACCATCCGCCCATTGGCTATGGTAGGCAGATCCCGGTTCTGCACGATGCCCATGCGGGCGAAATCCGGGCGCAGGAAAGAAACCGGATGTGCCTTCAGGGACAGCGAAAGATAACGATAATCCTCGATCACCTGCTCGCCGGGCAACATGTCCGGCAGGGAAACGCTGGGCTCGACCTGCAGGTCCGCGCGATCGGCCAGATCGAAGAGGGGGAGTTTTTCGGCGGCACTTTGCGCATCTAGCGCCCTGACGGCCCATAGCGCCTCGCGCCGGCTCAAACCGATGGAATGGAAAGCATCCGCATCCGCCAGACGTTCGATCTGTGACTTGGCAAGCCCGGAGCGCAGCCAGAGATCGCGTACGGACCGATAGCCATCACCCCGGCAAACGACGAACTGCTCCATTTCCTTCTCCGACAGGCCCTTGACCTGCCGAAAACCGAGACGGACGGCACATCTCGTCCTGATGTGATCGCGCATCGACGCATGGCGGGGTTCGATCGCATCCTTATCGAAGCGCGCGCCCTCCAACAGACAATCCCAACTGGAATGATTGACATCCACCGGCCGCATCTCGACGCCATGCTCGCGCGCATCGCGTACGAGCTGCGCCGGCGCATAGAAGCCCATGGGCTGGGCATTAAGGATCGCCGCGCAGAAGACATCGGGATAATAGGTCTTGAGCCAGGAGGAGGCGTAGACGAGAAGCGCGAAGGAGGCCGCATGGCTTTCGGGGAAGCCATATTCGCCGAAGCCTTCAATTTGGCTGAAGCAGCGTTCTGCAAAGTCGCGGGGATAATTGTTTGCGACCATACCGGCAATCATGTCCTGCTTGAACTCATCGACTTTTCCCGTCCGCTTGAACGTTGCCATGGATCGGCGCAACCGGTCAGCCTTTGCCGCCGAAAATCCGGCTGCCGTAATGGCAATCTGCATCGCCTGTTCCTGGAACAGCGGAACTCCCAACGTTCTTTCCAAAACCGCCTTCAGTTCCGGCCGGTGATAGTCGATCGGCCGGTTGTGAAGAACGTCATCACGCCGCTTGAGATAGGGATGCACCATATTGCCCTGGATCGGACCGGGGCGGACGATCGCCACCTCGATAACCAGATCGTAGAATTTGCGAGGCCGAAGACGCGGCAGCATGCTCATCTGTGCCCGGCTTTCGATCTGAAAGACGCCGATCGTATCGGCGCGGCAGATCATCTCATAGACCGGTATGCCATCGGGATACTCGCCGCTCCCAAGATCGGCAAGCTGCTTCTTCACATCATAATGCAGCAGAAGGAGATCGAAAGCCTTGGCGAGGCAGGTCAGCATGCCCAGCGCCAGGACATCGATCTTCAGAATGTTGAGACTGTCGAGATCGTCCTTGTTCCACTCGATCATGTAGCGATCTTTCATCGCCGTATGCATGATCGGCACCACCTCATCCAGCCGGTCCCTGGTGATGACGAAACCGCCGACATGCTGGGTCAGATGGCGCGGAAACCCCATCAGCGTCGAAGCATAGGAGAGCACACGCTTCGTCGTCTTGTCCTTGAGGTCGAGGCCGGCAAGCTTGGCCTCACGCTCGGACAGTTCCTCCGTCGACCAGCCCCAGACACCGCTGGCAAGGGCGGACTGCACATCCTCGGACAGGCCGAAGGCCTTCGCCACCTCGCGACCGGCCGAGCGCGCCCGATAGCTGGTGACCGCCGCCGTCAGCCCGGCATGCTCCTTGGAATAGTGGTCATAGATGAACTGGATGACCCGCTCGCGTTTCTCATGCTCGAAATCGACATCGATATCCGGCGGCTCTTCGCGTTCCGTGGAGATGAAGCGCTCGAACAAAAGCGTCGTGATCTCCGGATTGACCTCGGTAATCCCGAGGCAGTAGCAGACCGTCGAATTGGCGGCGGAACCGCGCCCCTGGCACAGGATATTTTGGCTGCGCGCATATTCCATAATGCGATGCACCGTCAGGAAATAGGGCTCGTATTTCCGCTCGCGGATAAGCTTGAGCTCATGATCGATTTGCCTGGCGACCTTTTCGGGAATCTTACCAGGATAGCGCCGCTTCGCGCCCGCCCGCGTCAGCCGCTCCAGCGTTTCCGATACGGTCTCGCCCGGAATGCCCTCATCGGGATAATTATGCGTGAGCTCATCCAGTGAAAAAGACAGCCGGCTGAAAAACTTCTGCGTATTGGCGATGGCCTTCGGATAGTCCCTGAAAAGACGCGCCATCTCAGTCCCGCCCTTCAGATAGCGTTCGGCATTGGCCGCGAGCTTGAAGCCGGCTTCAGCGATCGGCACATGTTCGCGGATCGAAACGACGATATCGGCAAGCGGTTTGCGCTCGCTCGCGTGATAGAGCGGCTGGTTGCTGGCGATCAACCGCACTCCGTTGCGCAGCGCGATGATGGAGAGCGTCGCAAAGACCAGCCGATCCTGCCCGTCATAAGCAGGCGACAAGACCATATGGAGCTTCCTGCCGAAGCGCATCCAGAGCCGCGCAAGACATTGCTCCAGCTTTGCCTGTCCTTCCGGTGTCTCCACGCCCGCCGCATCCGGAACGAGCGCGAGCATCATCTCGTCGCCCCATTCCAACAGGTCGCTTTCGTTCAGGATGCAAACGCCTTTCTCGCCACGCAGATTGCCGGCGCTCAGCAGCCGGCAGAGATGCGCCCAGCCCTGGCGGTTCTGCGGATAGGCGAGAATATCGGGCGTACCGTCCGAAAAGACCAGGCGTGCGCCGGGCTGAAAAGAGGCCGGCTTCAAGAGCCTTTTTTCCGGTTCTCCCTTTTCTCGATGCTTCTCGTTTTCCTTGATTGTCTTGTCATATTCCGCCTGCAGAAGCTTGGCCTGCACATGCGCCTTGACCACGCCTGCAACCGAATTGCGGTCGGCAATTCCCACCCCGGAAAGCTTCAGGCGGGCAGCCTGGATCACCATCTCCTCCGGATGCGAGGCACCTTCGAGAAAGGAGAAGTTCGACCGCGCCCCGATCTCGAAAAAGGGCGCGATTTCGGGGGGCGGGGCAGGGTCGCTCATGCGAAAACCCCGTGCATATACCATCCCGGCGCAGCATCCTGCCCATAGAGCCCTTTGCGGAACAGCCAGTAGCGATGACCGCCCTCGTCTTCGATGCGGAAATAATCGCGCTCCGGGACATCTTCCTCTTCCTCGATCCACCATTCCGCCGCGAGCCGCCCCGGTCCTTCGGCCCGCAGGACCCGATGCATCATCCGCCGCCAGCGGAACTGCCGGGGCGGCCCGTCAGGCACTTCGGCGGCAAAGGCCTCGATCGGCTCCGGCATGCGAAACAGCCGCAGCGGCCGTTCGCCCCGGAAAAAGCCATGACCGGTATATTCGCTTCCCGTCCGCCTGCGAGCGGAGAGGATGTCCATGGCGGGCACCGGCCGGGCGGCCCGTTCGGGGATATGACTTTGCCGCAGTTCGAAACCCTGCAGGCAATCCGGTCCCAGCCGCGCCGCGACCCGGTCGGCGAAGGCGGCGAGCGACGTGCCCTGCCGGTCCTCCTCGACAAAATCGCCCTGTATCGCGTCGAAAGGCGCATGCTGCAGAACGTTGAGGCGGACGATCTCGAAACCGTATCCCACATCGAGATCGTCATGAATGGCGGTAAAGCGCTCCGTAAACAGGCCGGCGATCCGCCTTGGCTCCCGCAGCGGCTGCGATGCGCCGGCGGCGATGCGGAACACTGCGCCGTCGACCCGGAACAACAGGAGCTCGAACAAGCAGCCGCCGACGCCGCGCGCTTCCAGCCCCCGCTTCAGGGTTTCGGCAAGCCCGTGGGCGAGCTGTAAGATATCGGCCTCGGCCTGCACCGGCTCGGCAAGCCGCCGCTCGGCCGACAAATGCGCGACCGGCCGGCGCGGCGAGATCGGCTCTTCGGCCAGGCCAATGGCCTGATCGAGCCGCAGAAGCAGCTGCGCGCCGAAGCGGCGGGTCAGCGGCGCCCGCGGCGCGGCGAGGAGATCGCCCACCTGCCTCAATCCCAGCTTCCGCAGGGCGGCGACGGTTTCCTCGCCGAGCCTCAGCGAAGCGACCGGCAGCGGCGCCAGCGCTTCTTCCATGGCATTCGACGGGACGACACGGCTGTCGTCGAAACGGGCAACCGCCCAGGACAGGCCCGGCGCAGAGGAAATCGCGCCGCGAACATCCAGCCCCAGCCCGGAAATGCGGATCAGTATGTCCTCGAGTAGCGCCTCTTCGCCGCCGAAGAGATGGGCGCAGCCGGTAATGTCGAGGAAAAGCCCGTCCTTGCCGTCGATCGCCACCAGCGGCGTATAGCGGTCGCACCAGTCGGCGATCGCCTCCAGCAGCTTGCGGTCCGCCTCCGTATCCTCCTCGACGAGGTCGAGAACGGGACAGATCGCCACCGCCTCGGCAGCGCCCTGGCCGAGTTTCAGCCCGATGATCTCCGCCCGCTCGTTGAGCGCGGTAAGCCGCATGGCATTGTTGAGCTTGCCGGCGCAGGCGAGCGGCGGCGCCTCAAGCCGGCCGGCTGTACGCCAGGACAGGCCCCATCGTTTGCGGGCGATCCGGTCGGTCGGCAGATGCGGGAAAGTCAGCGCCAGAATGCGCTGCGTGTTCGCCGGGAAAGGCAGGACGCTGAGCGTCGGGGACAGGGGAAAACTGGCGGTCATGGGCATTCCATTCCAGGGTTATGGAAAAGGGCGCCGGATTACGGCTCTTTTCCAGGGTGAGACGAAAGGCCGGATGACCGATGCTGCCGCCAAGCATCGATCCGTCCGGTAGAAGCCGCGCCAGGGCCGGCGCGGGTTCGACGGAGAGGCGGAAGAGGGCGCTGCTTGCCTCTTCCTCGCCCCCCTGCCGCAAGAGAAACAAAGGCCGCCCCGCCGCCTTGGCCCGAAGCGCGAGCCGCCGGCTTTCGGTCAGCCCGAAGCGGGCCGGATTGCCGCGCACTTCCAGGATGACGACCGCAAAGGCAGCGCTGGCGAGCGCCGTTTCCGCCAGCCACAATGCCTCGTCCAGCTTGCGCGGCGAGGCCTGCAGAAAGCCGGCCGGCTCCAATCCAAAATCCTTGATACCGATGGCATAGGGCAGGCCCGCCTCCATCCCCGCGACCGTGTCGCCGATCCATAGAACCGGCGACACGGTCGCGGTCTTGCCGACGACTTGCGCCCCAAGCCGCGCGGCAAGAGCAAGCGTGAAAGCGCTGGCCGCACCCGCATCGCGCAAGGCCAGCGAACGGATCTCCGTCAGCGCATCGAGCGGCACACCGCCCTGCATTGCTTCGTCGAGATCGATAACCCCGGTGGTAAGCAACGACTGGGCAGCATCCGCCAGACCGGCATCAGGCTCCGCCGCCAGCGCCTCATGCGTTGCGGCGGCCAGCGCCGGAAGCGGCCTGCCTTCCAGTCGGGCGACGGTTTCACGCAGGGCAAAAAGCGTTTCCCGCGCCACGGCGGTCTCAGCCATGACGTTAGCTCCAGATCAATTATGTTCCTGTTATGTTCTTATGGATTCCAGAGCTTGAAAGAAGAGTCAACACCATTTTATGAGAAAATATTCCTCTGCCTCAATCCGCTCTCGAAAAACCCGGGCAAAGGCTCTATATGACCAGCTATGGAAGGGAGCATTCATGGCCCGCATTGACCAGAGCGAGGATTGGCGGGACCGCCACGCGCCCTCAATCAGCACGTTTGAATCGCTGGCCACGGAGGCTTACAGCCACCTGCCGGACGAATTCCGCTCGCTCACCGGCGATCTCATCATTCTGATCGAGGATTTTCCCGACGACGAGGTGTTCGAGGATATGGCGCTGGAAACGCCCTTCGACCTGCTCGGCCTGTTCGAAGGGCGCGGCATATCCGAGCGCTTCACCGCCCAGACCGGGGAAATGCCGAACAAGATCCGCCTCTATCGCCGGCCGATCATCGATTACTGGGCGGAAAACGAGGAAACCCTCGGCGATATCATCACCCATGTCCTGATCCACGAGATCGGCCATCATTTCGGCCTGAGCGACGAGGACATGGAGCGCATCGAGGAAAGCGCGGAAGAAGCGACGGACCGCTAGAATAGCGGTCCTATTGCTGCCCGCTTATTGCTCGGAAAGCTTCATCTCCGGATCGTAGTCCTTGCCGGCGACCTCCTTGACGACGGCCTGGCCGCACTGCATCAGGCCGGTCGCGGCGTTGAAGGCATAGGTCGGCGAGCCCGAGAGTTCCCAGCCCTTGTTCAGCGCGGCGGTGACCTTGTGGCAGAAGGAAGCGTCGTCCGGTCCGGTAAGGAAGCGATAGAGTTTCATCGAAGCGTCTTTCGTAACATATCGGCCCTCACCCTGAGCTTGTCGAAGGGCGATGGCGTTCCGCGATCAGGCGGGCTTTATGGACCAGTCTCTCCGCCTGGACAAGATGCAGCCGCTCGACCATGCGCCCGCCGAGATTGACGACATTGAGATCGGCGGCGGCCGGATCGGCAAAGGCGGCGATGATGGTTTCCGCCTCGGCAATCGCCGTCTCGTCCGGCCCGAAATGGCGGTTGGCGGCCTCGATCTGGTTCGGATGGATCAGCATCTTGCCGGCAAAGCCCATGGCGCGGCCCTCGCCGCATTCGGCATCGAAAGCCTGCATATCCCTGAAATCGTTGAAAACGCTGTCGATGGCGTCGAGCCCGTAGGTGCTGACGGCCAAAATCACCTGCATCAGCCAGGGCACGAGATAGGCACGGCCCGGCTGCGGCAGCACGCCGGTCTCCTTGCGCAGATCGTTGAGGCCGACGACGAAGCAATCGAGCCGGCTTCCCGGCGTGCGTCCGGCCTCGGCGATCGCCGCGGCATTCAGGATGCCGCGCGGCGTCTCGATCATCGCCCATATGCGCAGGCTCTCCGGCGCATCCGCCTCGGCAAGCCTGTCGCTGACGATCGTCACGTCCTGCGGCTCGTCGACCTTGGGCAGAAGCACCGCATCGGGTTCGAGCGCCAGCACCAGATCCAGGTCGTCGGCACCAAAACCGGATGACAGCGCATTGATGCGGATGATCCGCTCCTTGCCGGCAAGCCTCGGTCCGGCGAAAAAGCGCCGCAGGTTCTCCCGCGCCTCCGCCTTCTTCTCCGGCGCCACGGAATCCTCGAGATCGAAGATGACCGCATCGCAATCGAGGCTGGCAATCTTTTCCAGCGCGCGAAGGTTGATCGCAGGAACGCTCAGCGCCGAACGGCGCAGGCAGACGGAACGGGGAGGGGCAGCTCTACTCATCCTCCAGTTTTGCCGCGCTTTCGATCGTCAGGCAAGATGACAATGGCGCGACAACAAAAAGCCACGCTCCTCTTGCACATGGGAGAAGAGAGGACCACATTTCCATGAGTAGAGAGGTCTCGACCATGCAGAATATCCGTTCCTTGTTCATCGCGCTTGCCGGCATTACCGTGTTTGCGGCGATGGCGCTGTTTACCGTTTCGCTGACGCTCGCCGTCGGCGGCATCCTCACCGCGCTCATGGTGGGCCGCGCGATTTCGCTGCGGATGAAACCCGTCCCGGTGCGCGCCAAGGCGAACAACGGCCAGCGCGAGATGCGCATCTGGAACGACGGTCGCGGCACGATCATCGACCTCTGATACCGGGCAGGGCGGCGTCTTGCCGCGCCCGATGCGCTTGCGCGCGCGCAATCCTTGAATTGCAGCACCGCGACTGATGCGCCCACCTGCGGAGCATTTCCAAGATTCCCCTTCATTTTGGGCCGGATTTGCTCTATTGGCAGGATAATTCGTGCATAGACGAAAATTGAAGGCAGGACCTATGGACAAGTTCGTGAAGTTGACCGGTGTCGCGGCACCCCTCCCGGTCGTCAATATCGACACCGACATGATCATCCCGAAGGATTATCTGAAGACCATCAAGCGCACCGGTCTCGGCACGGGATTGTTTGCCGAAGCCCGCTACAATGAGGACGGTTCGCCGAACCCGGATTTCGTACTGAACAAGCCGGCCTATCAGAACGCCAAGATCCTCGTCGCCGGCGACAATTTCGGCTGCGGCTCCTCGCGCGAGCATGCTCCCTGGGCGCTGCTCGACTTCGGCATCCGCTGCGTCATCTCGACCAGCTTCGCCGACATCTTCTACAACAACTGCTTCAAGAACGGCATCCTGCCGATCAAGGTCAGCCAGGAAGACCTCGACAAGCTGATGGACGACGCCTCACGCGGCTCCAACGCCATTCTGACGATCGACCTGGAAAACCTCGAAATCACCGGCCCGGACGGCGGCTCGCTGAAATTCGAACTCGACGAATTCAAGCGCCATTGCCTGCTGAACGGCCTCGACGATATCGGCCTGACCCTGGAAAAGGCGTCTGCGATCGACAGCTTCGAAAAGTCGAACGCCACGTCCCATCCCTGGGCCGCCTGATCGGTTTCATCATCACATCTGCGTGTCGAGCCGGGCTGAAAAGCCCGGCTTTTTCTTTGCGCGGCGCATAAAGGTCATGAGATCCGTCCGGCTGTAATATGCCCGACAAGAACGGGGATCATACAGCTTCCGCGGAGCCCTCCGGGCCTCTCCCGCCCCCTCGATTTTCCTCCTCTTCACTGGAGCATTCCATGACCTCCCTTCCCATTGTCGGCGCCGCCATGACGCTGAACGACGTCGAAACCCATCGCGGCTGGCTGCTCGAAAAGCCGCGCGACCTGGAACTGCAGAGCTTCGTCGAAGCCGAAATCCTCAATGGCGACTGGGCGCCGCTCGCCGAGCGCGCCAAAAAACTGCTCGACGGACATCAGGGCCGTCTCGGCATCCACGGTCCGTTCTGGGGCTTCATCATCGCCTCGCAGGATCCCGATATCCGCGCCGTGGTTTCCAAGCGCCTCCTGCAAGCCCTGGATGTCTGCGCCGCCATCGGCGCCACGCAGATGGTCATCCATAGCCCCTATACATCCTGGTCCTACAACAACCTCGACAACAACAAGGGCGAGCGCGAGAACATCATCGAATATACGCATCAGACGCTGAAAGAGGCCGTCAAGCGCGCCGAGGACATCGGGCTGACCATGGTCATCGAGAACATCGAGGACAAGGACCCGCATATCCGCGTCGGCCTCGCCGATAGCTTCAATTCGCCCGCCGTTGCCGTGTCGATCGACACCGGCCATGCCCACTACGCCCACGGCTACACCGGCGCGCCGCCGGTCGATTACTACGTCCACGCCGCCGGCAACCGCCTGCAGCACGTCCACCTGCAGGACGCCGACGGCTATGCCGACCGCCATTGGAGCCTCGGCGAAGGTAATATTCACTGGCGCGCCGTCTTCGCCGCCCTTGCCAAGCTTAACAGCAACCCGCGCCTGATCATCGAGATCAAGGACAAGTCGAAGATCCCGGCATCGGCTGCTTATCTGGCTTCGCTCGGATTGGCGGAGTAAGCGGAACAACCATCCGCCCTCGTGGTTCGAGACGGCCCTCTGGGCTTCGCACCTCACCACGAGGGCGGATGGTTACTCTCAAAAGCCCGAAAACCGTACCGTTTCGCACCCTTCCTCGCTTGAAAAGCCGCATTCGCAGGTCTAAGAACCCGCAACTTGTTTCTTTTGCGGAGGCTCTTCCCATGACAGTGCGCAATCTCTTCCTCCTGCCGGGTGACGGCATCGGCCCTGAAGCCATGGGCGAAGTCCGCAAGATCATCGCCTATATGAACGAGGCGAAGAATGCCGGTTTCGTCACTGACGAAGGCCTTGTCGGCGGCAGCGCCTACGACGCGCACGGTTCGGCGATCTCCGATGCCGATATGGCAAAAGCAATGGCGGCCGACGCAGTACTCTTCGGCGCCGTCGGCGGTCCGAAGTGGGACGCGGTGCCCTACGAAGTGCGCCCGGAAGCCGGACTGTTGCGCCTGCGCAAGGATCTCCAGCTTTTCGCCAACCTGCGCCCGGCCATCTGCTATCCGGCGCTCGCTTCCGCCTCCTCGCTGAAGCCCGAGCTGGTCGAAGGCCTCGATATCCTGATCGTGCGCGAACTCACCGGCGGCGTCTATTTCGGCGAGCCGAAGGAGATCGTCGATCTCGGCAACGGCCAGAAGCGCGGCATCGACACGCAGGTCTACGACACCTATGAAATCGAGCGCATCGCCGGCGTCGCCTTCGAACTGGCGCGCACCCGCAACAATCGCGTCTGCTCGATGGAAAAGCGCAACGTCATGAAGTCGGGCGTGCTCTGGAACCAGGTCGTCACCGCGACGCACAAGGAAAAATATGCCGACGTCCAGCTCGAGCATATGCTCGCCGATGCCGGCGGCATGCAGCTCGTTCGCCAGCCGAAGCAATTCGACGTCATCGTCACCGACAACCTGTTCGGCGACATGCTCTCCGACGTCGCCGCCATGCTGACCGGATCGCTAGGCATGCTGCCCTCGGCCTCGCTCGGCGCGCCTGACGCCAAGACCGGCAAGCGCAAGGCGCTTTACGAGCCGGTGCACGGCTCCGCGCCCGATATCGCCGGCAAGGGCATCGCCAACCCGATCGCCATGATCGCTTCCTTCGCCATGTGCCTGCGCTACTCCTTCGGTCTCGTCACTGAGGCCGATGCGCTGGAAAAGGCGATTGCCAACGTGCTGGACAGCGGTATCCGCACCGGCGACATCATGTCGGCCGGCAGCCGTCAGGTCGGCACCGCCGAGATGGGCGACGCCATCCTTACCGAATTCAAGGCCCTTTCGGCATAAATCGCCGCTGATATTTTCACGTGAAACATGAAAGCCCCCGCTCTTTGCATGCAGAGCGGGGGCTTTTTGTTGAACTCGACACCATCGCCTCCTATGTCCCATCGCATGAGCACGGAAACCACCCCGCCGCAAAGCAGCATTATCCGGAGGCAATCATCGCTATGGCGGAGGCTGGCGCGGCGCTATGACGTTCACCGCAGCCGGCATCGCCCTCTTCCCTGGCTCGGTTATGCACTGGCCACCGTCAACATCGTCCTTCTTGCGCTCCTCGTCTTCGACGCGCCGCTCGGGCAGGCGGCGAAGAGCCTCCCGCCGCACCTGATCGCGGTTGCGGGCGCTATCACCGACATCGGCAGGCTCGTCTGGATTCTTGCCGCCGCCATCGTCGCGCTGGCTATCGGCCTACTCATCGCCCGGCGTCTATCCCGAACGCATGGCCGTTACCAAGCCGCCCATCTCATCCGCAAAGTCGCCTATGTCGGCTTTTCCGTTCTATCCGCCAGCATCGTCGTGCATCTCCTGAAATATGCGATCGGTCGGGCGCGGCCGCCGCTTTACGATCAATACGGCATTTTCGGCTTCGAGCCGTTTCACGGCGATTTCCTGTTCCAAAGCTTTCCCTCCGCGCATTCGGCGCATGTCGGCGCGCTTTTTGCGGCACTCGCCCTGCTTTTCCCGCGCTTCCGGCTGCTGTTCGCCGGCATCGGCCTCTGGCTCGGGGCGACGCGCATCATTATCGGCGTGCATTACCCAAGCGATGTCGCCGCCGGCCTGGCGCTCGGGGCCTGGATCGCCTTTGCCGTCGCGGTCCTCTTTTCCCGCTTCGGCCTGGTCTTCTCCGCCGCACGAACCGGCTTGCCGCAACCGCGGTCGAATCATTGGTTTGGCTGTCCCGCCGACCGTCTCAAATCTGTAAAAAAACTGTAGCAGGAGCCTGCTACGCGTGATCGTCGACTGGGGTGGAAATGTCGGCGACAGGCGGTGGACATGCAGGCGATCTTGACGTCTCTCGACAGGCGGTGGCGGCGAAGCAGACATGGCTTCGCGCCGTCGCATTGGAAAATCTGCCTGTTCCTGACCGCCAATGTCGTCTTGCTCTCAGCCCTGCTGTTCGACTGGCCGGTGGGCGCCAACATCAGGAACATGGCGCCGCCCATTCATTTCTTCGGCAAGATGCTCACGAGCTTCGGCGAATCCGGCTGGATCATCCTGGTCAGCGCCTTCCTGTTCTTCGAAGGCTGGGCCGGTAGCCGGCTATTGCAATCGGCGCGCTGTCGCTGCCAGGCGTTGCGCATCTGTCAGATCGGCGGCTATCTGCTGACGACAGTCGCGCTTTCGGGCATTCTCGCCAACCTGCTGAAACGCGCCATCGGCCGTGCCCGCCCCACGCATTTCCAGGATTGGGGTCCTTTCGGCTTCTCGCCATTCAACGGCCATGCCGGCTTCGAAAGCTTCCCGTCCGGTCATGCGACCACCATCGGCGCCTTCTTCGTGGCGCTGGCCTTCCTCTTCCCGCGCTATCGTTACATCTTCGCCGCCTGCGCCCTCTGGCTCGCCGCGACGCGTGTGATGATCGGCGCGCATTATCCGAGCGACGTCATCGCCGGCCTGGCGCTCGGCGGCTGGTTCTCCTTCATGATGGCGATCGTCTATTCTCGCTACGGCCTGCTCTTCCGCATCGGCGGCACCGGCTGGCCGGTGCCGCGATTGCCGTTGCTGAAGGGGAAGTAGGGGATCTATCTTAGGTCCAGGGCCGCTTCGCCCTTCGAGGCATTTTTCCGCTGCGCTCCCAAATGCACCTCAGGGTGAGGCGGAGAAAGCTGACGGGCTATAAAAGATCAGCCCATGGGTGAGGAGGCCCGCAGGGCCGTCTCGAACCACGAGGGCGGGTGAGATCCCTTCACCGATATATCATACCATTCCACCACCCCACCCCGAATGGTTGCCAAGCATCCCTCGCATTCATATATCTGGAACGGTGAAGCTGCGGGAAATCGATCCCGCTTGCGATGTGGTAAAGACGATGACCGATGTCGGGCAGACACGATTGAGCGAGAGGCAGATGGGGTTGATTGCCCGGGCGCTCGCGGAGCCGCGTCGCGTGCAGATACTGAAGGAGATCGGCGGCACCGCCGATCCGATGCCTTGCAGCGTGCTGAACCAATGCCATACCGTCAGCGCCGCCACGATGTCCCATCATCTCAAGGAACTTGAGAACGCCGGTCTGATCGAGATCGTGCGCGAAGGCAAATTCGCCAATCTGGTGTTACGCCGCGACGTGCTCAACGCCTACATGGCCGAGCTTTCCAATATCTGACAGTTCCAGTTCCGGATAATTCTTTGACCGCAATACGCGCGTCCTCTTGTATCAATTAGATGATTATCTAAATATCAAAGTGACGGGATGAAGGCTGCCACTTCGGGGCTTCGTTCGCGTCAATAGTTCGATAATTATAAAACTATCTAACAATATCTCGACAGGAGATGACATGAGCAAGCTAGAAGGCAAGGTCGCGATCGTGACCGGAGCATCGAAGGGCATCGGCGCCGGTATCGCCAAGGCATTTGGCGAAGAGGGCGCTGCCGTCGTGGTCAATTATGCATCGAGCCGGGAAGGCGCCGACAGGGTCGTGGCCGAGATCAAATCCAAGGGCGGCAAGGCGATCGCGGCACATGGCGACGTTTCAAAATCCGCCGATGTGAAGCGGCTTTTCGCCGAGGCCAAGGAGGCTTTCGGCGGCGTCGATATCCTCGTCAACAATGCCGGCGTCTATAAATTCGCGTCGCTGGAAGAGATCACCGAGGAGGAATTCCACCGTGAATTCAACATCAACGTCCTTGGCACATTGCTGACGACGCAGGAAGCAGTGAAGTATTTCGGTCCGGAAGGCGGCAATGTCATCAACATCGCCTCCAATGCCGTCACCCTGAACCTGCCGACCGCCGCGGTGTATACGGCGACCAAGGCGGCCGTCACCTCGATCAGCCAGATCCTCGCCAAGGAACTTGGACCCCGCAACATCCGCGTCAATACCATCTCGCCCGGCGGCGTCGAGACCGAAGGCGTGCATGCGGCCGGCGTCATCGGCAGTGATTTCGAAAAGCATCTGGTCTCGCAAACACCGCTCGGCCGCCTCGGCCAGCCGACGGACATCGCCCCGATCGCCGTTTTCCTCGCGTCGAAGGATGCCGCCTGGCTGACGGGCGAAACCATCTACGCCGGCGGCGGCCTGAAGTAACCGCCCATCCCCAAGCCGCTCCCCTCCTTGCGAGGGGAGCCATGTCGTTTGGCATATCGCAGCGCCGATCCAGTCCGCTACATTAGAGAGCGATTGCCAAACCCTCTCCGTCTTCATACTATCATTCCGTTCGGGTTTTCCGCAGATCATCGCGGCCGGTTATGCCGTTGAACGACACCTCAACCGAGAAACTTCCAAGACAGAAAAATCCTGTCTGCAATGCGATCTCGCACGACAACGCATGTCACGAACCCCTGCGACGATCTCTGAGAGATCGCGATAGCGAGCAACAAAACGGAGGACGTCATCATGAATAGTGCCAATGCCAATGTAAAATCCAAACTGGGCACCCACACCAATCTCAGCGAAGAAGCGACACGCGATATTTCCGCGTCGCTAAGGGCATTGCTGGCCGATGTTTTTGCCCTTTATCTCAAGACCAAGAATTTCCATTGGCATATGAGCGGCCCGCATTTCCGCGACTACCACCTGCTGCTGGACGAACAGGGCGAGCAGCTCTTCGCCATGACCGACCCCCTTGCCGAGCGCGCCCGAAAGATCGGCGGCACCACACTGCGTTCGATCGGCCAAATCGCCAAGCTGCAGCGCATTCCCGACAACGACGCCGAATATGTCGACGCTCAGGACATGCTCGCCGAACTGGCCGACGACAATCTCAAGCTTGCCGCCGAAATCCGCGCCACCCACGATGTCTGCGACGAATATGGCGATATCGCCACCGCCAGCCTGCTCGAAAACTGGCTGGACGAGACGGAGCGCCGCACCTGGTTCCTGTTCGAATCCACGCGCAAAACCAATCGTTGAAACTTCGCTCCGATTTCCGCGTTCCCGCGGAGGCGGGAACGCGGAAATCCTTGACTCCTGTGGAAAACCTTTTAGAACCGGCGACGGAAAAGGAAGACCTCCATGGTTCGCTTCGAACAGATCGATAGCTTCAGTCACCTGGCACAATTTGCCGGGCGGGATGTCTATTTTCCGGCTTCTTCCAAAACCAAGGCCAAAACGACGACGAAAACCGTCTGACGTCTCTGGCCTGCCGCTCTCTCCCCGGCTCGGCTGGGGACAGGAACCGGTCGTCATGACCGTGGTTCCCCCCTCGCCCAAGAGGAGAGAAGAGAAAGAGAGCTTAGAAATGGGTTTCAAAGTTGCAGTAGCGGGCGCGACCGGAAATGTAGGTCGCGAAATGCTCAATATCCTGGCTGAACGCGGTTTTCCGGCCGACGAAGTCGTGGCGCTGGCATCGGCTCGCTCGCAGGGCACCGAAGTTTCCTTCGGCGACCGGACGCTGAAGGTTTCGAACCTGGAGAACTACGATTTCTCCGACACCGACATTTGCCTGATGTCGGCCGGTGGCGATGTCTCCAAGCGGGTCTCGCCGAAGATCGGCGCCCAGGGCTGCGTCGTCATCGACAACTCGTCGGCCTGGCGCTACGACGCCGACGTGCCGCTGATCGTGCCGGAAGTAAATCCGGACGCCGTCACGCAGTTCACCAAGCGCAACATCATCGCCAACCCGAATTGCTCGACCGCGCAGCTCGTCGTGGCCCTGAAGCCGCTGCATGACTTTGCCAAGATCAAGCGCGTCGTCGTCTCCACCTACCAGTCCGTTTCCGGCGCCGGCAAGGACGGCATGGACGAGCTGTTCAATCAGACCCGCGCTGTCTTCGTCGCCGATCCGATCGAGAACAAGAAGTTCACCAAGCGCATCGCCTTCAACGTCATCCCGCACATCGACAGCTTCATGGAAGATGGCTACACCAAGGAAGAATGGAAGGTGCTGGCCGAGACCAAGAAGATGCTCGACCCGAAGATCAAGGTCACCTGCACCGCCGTGCGCGTGCCGGTCTTCATCGGCCATTCGGAATCGGTCAATATCGAGTTCGAAAACGAGATCAGCGCCGACCAGGCCCGCGACATCCTGCGCGAAGCGCCGGGTTGCCTCGTCATCGACAAGCATGAAAACGGCGGCTACATCACGCCCTATGAGTGCGCCGGCGAAGACGCGACCTACATTTCACGCATCCGCGAGGATGCGACGGTCGAAAACGGCCTCAACATCTGGGTCGTCTCCGACAATCTTCGCAAGGGTGCGGCCCTGAACGCCATTCAGATCGCCGAACTGCTGATCAACCGCGGCCTGATCAAGCCGCGCAAGCAGGCGGCGTAAGCGTCTGTAAACCAATTTACGGTTTATAAACCTTGGCCGGATAAGCAAGACGTGAGGAAAAGCCTCGCCATTTCGCACTGAAAGGCGGGGCTTTTGCGAATGATTTTTGGCGACCGTGTTTCAAGTGCAGCAAAAAACATTGATCGCTAAAATGCATAATGACAGAACCATCGGATACTGGCATGGTCCGGTGGCGATCAAGACAGCGCATGAGCCCGGAAAACGGAGAGGCTCGCGCACTATTCAAAAATGTTGCCGCGTGTTTCGCGCGGTAAGAATTCGGGGACTCTGAATGCGCATCACTAAGTCTGGAATGGCGGCTCTCGTGGCAGGCGGGTTGCTGTTGGCGACACCGTTTGCGGCAAACGCGGCATCCTGCGGCAACACGTCCGCCGGTTTTGACAACTGGGTGCGCGAGTTCAAGCAAGAAGCGCAGGGTCAGGGCATCAGCCAATCCACACTCGATCGCGCCTTCGCCGATGTGCACTATAATCAACCAACCATCCGCGCCGACCGGGGCCAGAAAAGCTTCAAACTCTCCTTCGACGAATTTCTACAGAAGCGTGGCGCGCAGTCAATCATCGCCCAGGCGAAGAGCAGGAAAGCAGCAAACAGGGCATTACTCTCGCGGATCGAGCAGCGCTATGGCGTACCGCCAGGCATGGTCCTCGCCATCTGGGGTATGGAAACCGGTTTCGGTAGTTTCACCGGCAATCAACATACGCTCTCGGCATTAGCAACGTTGTCCTATGATTGCCGCCGCAGCGCAATGTTTACCGAACAGCTCTACGCCGCTCTCAAACTCGTCGGTGAAGGCTATCTCAGCCCGTCTGCTCGCGGCGCAGCCCATGGCGAAATCGGCCAGACGCAGTTCATGCCGAAGAACGTCGTACTATATGGCGTCGATGCCGATGGCGACGGCAAGGTCGACTTGATTGGCTCGCGTGCTGATGCGTTGGCGTCCGCAGCCAATTTGCTGAAAGGTCACGGCTGGCGCCCCGGTGCGGGCTACCAACCGGGCGAACCGAATTTCGCAGCTATTGGCGGCTGGAACGATTCAAGCGTCTATCAGCAGGCCCTTGCCTACATGGCCAAGAGAATCGACGGCGAATAATCGCGACAACACATCAAGAAGGCGCTTCGACCTGACGGTACGGAGCGCCTTTTTCGTTTGATCTATCGTGCCTTCAGGAGTCGGGCCGGATAAAGTCGCGGGTCTTCGCGTCCATCACCCACAGCTCGCCGGTCGAAATATCGAACCAGGCGCCGTGCAGGTTCAATTTTCCTTCCTCCTCCAGCGCCTTGATATCCGGAAAGCTGCGCAGATTGTCGAGCGAATTGCGGATCGAGATGCGCTCCAGCGCCGTCTGCCGCTCGGCCTGCGTCATGATGTCGTTGCTCTGGATCTGCTCGGCGGCGGGCTTCAGGAGCGCCATCCACCGGCCGATGAAATCACCCGGCGAGAGCGGCTCGGCATTGGGATCGAGTGCCGCGCGGATACCGCCGCAACGGCCATGGCCCATGACGACGATGTCGGATACCTTCAGCGACTGCACCGCAAATTCCAGCGCTGCCGACGTCGCATGGAAATGACCGTCCGGCTCATAGGGCGGCACCATATTGGCGACGTTGCGGATGACGAAAAGCTCCCCCGGGCCGGCGTCGAAGATAATCTCCGGCGCCGCGCGGGAGTCGCTACAGGCAATCACCAGGGTCGATGGGCTCTGGCCGCCCTCCGCGAGACTGCGATAGCGCTCGCGCTCATCGACGTAACGCCCGCTCATGAAGTTGCGATAACCGCTCAAAAGGGAGGTAGGAAAGCTGTCCATGCAGACTGAATTACAGCGCGCCGCCGTCGATGGCAACTATTGCACCGCAAAAAGCTCCTGACGCGCTCGACCGCTACCTCTTCCGCTGCGCCGGATGCATCAGCCGGCGCATCTGCACCATCGCCATCGGCGTCGACAGGCTGGAGGCATCGGCGGCGAGCGTCAGCTCGTCGCTGCCGCGCTTGACCGCCCGTGCCAGCACTTCGTAGACGCTCGCCGTCGCCAGTTGCAGGGCGCGCTCCTCGTCCATGCCGGACAGAAGCCGCGACAGGAACACGGCCGAGAGCAGGTCGCCGAGCCCGTTCGGGGCATTGTCGATGCTGCGATGTTCGGCAAGCAGCGCGTTGCGGCCGCTGAGATAGAGATTGCCGATGCCGCCGGTCATCATCGGCACGGCCGAGGTCACCAGCATGCGCGATGGTCCCAGCGCCAGGGCGGCCTCCATGACGGCGTTGTTGTCCTCCAGCGGCGCACCGGCGAGCCAGGCGAGCTCGTAGCGGTTCGGTGTTGCCAGCGATGCCAGCGGG
>DASWOH010000226.1:0-23755 GCA_036398815.1 Rhizobium sp.
CCGCCTGTTCCGATTTTGTGCGCATTTGTCCAACCACCTCGGAACGACAGCCACTAATATGCTGTCATCGACGATGCATATCGTTGCGACCACCAAGACAGAACAAGGATTTCCCGATGAATACTCCCATCCATCCGAAAGACTGGATCGTCGGCAGGACGGCGAATGGAACCAACCATCTCAACTGGGGTGTGAAGGCCGGCAATCACATCTATGTCGCCGGCATGTTGTCCACCGATCCCTATGATGGCAGCACCGTTGGCGAAGGCGACATCATCGCGCAGACCCGCCGTGTTCTCGACAGCATCAAGGAAGTCATCGAGACAGCTGGCGGCAAGATGACGGACGTCACCTTCAACCAGATATTTCTCAAGGACCTTGCCGACTACCACGCGATGAACTCGGTTTATGTCGAATATTTCAAGGAAAACCTGCCGACACGCGCCTGCCTGAAGGCCGATATGGTAAAGCCTGAATATCTCGTCGAGATCATCACCACTGCTGTCGTTTCGGACTGAGCCTTTCACGAAGATTTCTGACGTGGCCCATGAGGCCACGTCTCAGGATGATGCCCGTACTGATCTTGATTGGGCTGCATCCTGACCGGCGGAAGCCGCAGGTGGCGGGAAATGGTGTTGAAAATGGCCCTGGCATGTCAGCGGGAGATCCGTGATCCCGAATTTCGCGACATGCGCAATGCCGCCTGTGCCTTCGGGCATGTTGTTTCATGCCATCGCCAATGCGCGCGATGCTGCGAGGGAGAAACCCCGTAGCGCTCCTTGAAGGCACGGCTGAAATAGGCGGAATCGTTGAAGCCCCAACGATAGCTGATCTCGGCAATCGACAGACCGGAATAGAGTGGATCGGAAAGATCCTGATAGGAACGCTCCAGCCGTCGCCGCCGGATATAATGATTGGCGTTTTCGCCAGCATCCTCGAACAGCTTCTGAAGATAGCGTAGCGAGATACCGAGATAATCCGCCAGATTGCCCGGTGAAAGGTCCGGATCGGAAAGTTTCAATTCGATCGCCTGTGTCGCCCGCAACGCGATCGCGTTCCTGGAGCGCGATCCGTCGAGAAGATTTGCGGCAGCGCCAGTCGTGGCTATAGCCGCCATCAGGAACTCCACAAGCGTAATCTCCAGTGGCCGGATCTCGTCGCTGGTCATGCTGCCGATGCGGGCAGTGGCCAAAGCCAGCAGATCAGCAAGAAAAATCGTCGAGCCATGATCGGCGGCAAGGGCGAGGCCAACGGCAGGCGTGGCCAGAGACGACAGGCGCGAGCCATTATGGAAATCGGTGAACTGCACATAGTCGATGCAGGTGTCGGCGTTCGCCGTCAGTCGCATCTCCCGCGCAACCTTGCCGACAAGGACGTCACCGGCCGAAAAGGCGAGGCTCCCCCGCTCGGTACGAAGAGTGCCTTCTCCCGTCGCGATGCGCGCCAGCCATATGCCGCCCGATATGGCCCTGCTATCGACTGCAATATGCTGCGCCGAGATGTCGAGCCGGGCCATGGCAAAACCCCATGGCGCCTTGAGGCCGCAAAGCGCGGCCCTGAAATTCCGCGAAGATGCATCGCATACGGATTTGGCGCCGAAATCCCCGAGCGTTTCCGTCCAGGCGGGCATGCGCCGGTTTTCCTCAAGAGACTTTGTATCGAAACTGAAGACCTTCAACATCCTGTTACCCTCCCTTGGCCGTCACTTCTGACCGCGGAGGAAGGGGATGCTGATCTCGCTTGGACCCGCATTGCTTTTCCCGACCAGAACCCAGGCGATGAGCGCAAGCACGAATGGCGACATCAGAAGCAGCGGCGGGGAGATTGCCAGTCCGATCGCCTGCCCCTGATATTGCAGCGCGTCGGCGGCACCAAAGAGAATGGAGGCCAGCATCACCCATATCGGATTCCAGCGGCCGAAGATGACGACGGCAACGGCCAGATAGCCCCGCCCGCCGGTGATGTTATCGACGAATACCCCGCCCGAGGCCACGAGTGTCAGATATGCACCCGCAATGCCGGTCATCACCCCCGTCACCAGCATCGCCGAAAAGCGGATAGTCGTTACGGAAATGCCCGCGGCGTCGGCGGCGGAGGCCCCCTCGCCCACGGCGCGAAAGATCAGGCCGGGACGCGTATAGCGGAAGAATATCCAGAACAGGACAGCGACGATGACGGCGCCGTAAAGGATCGGGCTCTGGGAGAAGACCGCCCGGCCGACGACCGGCAGTTCGCAGAGATAGGGGATACGATAGGTCGAGACGCTGCGCAGTGACGGTGCCTGAAAGGCTGGCGACAGCACCATGTCGCGCAACAATGAAGTCGCCCCGAGGGCGAGGATATTGAAACCTATGCCGACGACGATCTGGTCGGCCCTGAGCGATGCGACGGCAACCGCCAGCACGCCTGCCGCCAGCACGCCCCATAGGGCACCGAAAGCAAGCCCGGCAAAGGGTATGCCGGTCAATTGCAGACCGAGGACCGCACCGAAGGCACCAGACAGCATGATACCTTCCAGCCCGATATTGAGTACACCTGTCCGCTCCGAGACGAGTTCGCCAAGCGAGGCGAGCATGATCGGCGCGCCGAGACGGATCGCAGCAGCCAGAAGCAGGGTGATCGTTACCGGGTCGAAGACCATAGCGGCCGTCCTTTCAGAAACCTGTATCCGTGGATGCACGCCAGAAAAATGATCGGCAGGGCGGTCATGATCAGGGCGAGTGCCGCGGGAATGCTAAGCGTGGTCTGGAGCGCGACCGTGCCGCTGCTGATCGCCCCGAAATAGATCGCGACGATGACCGCACCGAGCGGCTCCAGACTGCCCAGCAGCGCGATCGCCAGCCCATCGAAACCGAGCGAGGAACTGAAGCCGTCGATCAGGCGGTATTGCACGCCCAGCACTTCAACCGCACCGGCAATACCGGCGACCCCGCCCGAGATCAGCATCGAACTGATGATCAGGCGCGACAATGGCATGCCCTGAAGGCGGGCCATCCTCGGACTGAGACCGGCGGCGCGCAGGCGGATGCCGAACGTGCTGTGATAGAGGAGAGCCCAAAGAGCCACTGCAACGATCAGCGCCAGAGGCACGCCGGCATGCAGGCGCGTCCCGGAGACAAGTACCGGCAGGATCGCGGCATCGGCGATCTTTGCCGACATGTTGAAATCGGAGCCTTCCGGCTGCAACGGTCCCTGCACGAGATATTTGACCAGATAGATACCGATGAAATTCATCATCAGCGTGACGATGATCTCGTTGGCGCCGCGCCACAGTTTCAGCACGACCGGAATAAACCCCCAGAAAGCGCCAAACAGCGCGCCGCAGATGATCGAGATCGGCAGAAGCAGCATGCCCAGTTCCGGCGGCAGCAGGCTTGCCGGCAGAACCGCGCCGATTGCCCCAAGTTGCAACTGCCCCTCGACACCGAGATTGTAGAAACCGCAGCGAATGGCAATCAGTGCAGCCAGCGCCGCAAGCAACCGGGGGGTCATGAAGACCAGCGTATCGCCGATCGCCATCTTCGAGCCGAAAGCGCCGTTGACCATCACGCCCAGCGCTTCGACAGGTTCGACGCCGAGACCGGCGAGAATGAAAAGGCCGATGATGAGACTGACGGCAAACGACATCAGGACAAGAAAGGCATTTGAACCGGTCACGCGTTTCATCAGCTCATGCATGCGGTTCGTGGCGTTGCGCATCGTATCATCGGATTGTCCCTGGCTGATCGGCGTCACGCGTAGACACTCCCCTGTTCGCCGCCGGTCATCAGGTTGCCGATAACCTCCCGCGGCGTATCGCTCGTCACCTCACCGACCGTCTGTCCCGCATAGAGCACGACGATCCGGTCGCTGACGCGCAGGATTTCATCGAGATTGCTGGAAATGATCAGCACTGCCTTGCCGCCATCGGCTGCCTTACGCAGCCGCTTGAGCACCTCCTCGCTGGCGGCGACATCAAGCCCGCGTGTCGGCTGGTAGACGATGACGGCCGGAGCATCCTCGTTGAGCGCGCGTGCCAGCACGATCTTCTGCTGGTTGCCGCCCGAGAGTGTGCGCGGCGTCACATGGACCGAGCGCGCCCTCACATCGTAGGCGGAACGCATCATCTCTGCCTGTCTGGAAATCTCGCCATGCATGAGACGGCCATGACGGGAATAGGGTTCTTCGCCGATCTTGTTGAACAGAAGATTGATCGCGACCGGCAGATCGAGAACCAGTCCCTCATTGTGCCGGTCCTCCGGTACGAGACCGGCAACGGCGCGGCCGTCCGGATAACGACGGCGCGCCTCGACCGTACCGCTTTCGGGCTTGCGCAGGCCAGCCAGAAGCTCGAACAACTCACGCTGGCCGTTGCCCTCGACACCTGCAACGCCGACGACTTCACCGGCATGCAGCGTGAGCGAGGCGTTCGTGAGGCCCGACGAGGACTGGGTAGATGCCACACTGACGCCGTTCAGGGCGATCTCGACGGTACTACCTGCCCCATGGGCGGCCCCATGCCCAGATCGCAGCGGCGTGTCGAGATCGACGGATTTTCCGACCATTTCGCTGACAAGATCGGCACGTTTCCGGTCCGCGACCGGTGCCGAACTGATCAGCCTGCCGCGCCGGATAACGGAGGCATGCCGGGCATGGGCGAGAACCTCCTCCAGATGATGGGTGACGAGGACGACGGCACGGCCATCGGCCGCGATCTGGCGCAGCACGCGATAGAATGCCTCGATCTCGGACGGGTTGAGGATGGTCGTCGGCTCGTCGAACAGGATGAGTTCCGCCTTGTTGATCAGCGCTTTCAGAATCTCGACGCGCTGCTGCAATGAAAGCGGCAGGTCGCCGACGATGGCGGATGGATCAACCGCCAGACCATAGTCGCTGGCAAGCTTCTCGATTTGCGAATTGCGCGTCAGAAGCTTGCGGGCTGCGGGCGACGCCGCAAGCCTCAGATTTTCAGCAACGCTGAAACTCGATACCAGCTTGAAGTGCTGGTGGACCATGCCGATGCGATTGGCGATCGCATCGGCAGGTGATGCGTGGATAACCTGACGCCCTTCGAGAAGAATACCGCCTGTATCGGGCTGATGCATGCCGAAGAGAATGTTGAGCAACGTGCTCTTTCCAGCTCCGTTCTCGCCGAGGATTGCATGGATCTCGCCACGCCTGAAAGCGAGCGAGACCCCCTCAAGGACCGGATGGCCGGATACGAAACTCTTCGAGACGCCGGTCAGTTCCACATAGGGGCGGTTCTGCATCTGATCTCTACTTCTCGACGTCGATCTCGCCATTGGCGATCTTCGCGATGGTGGCAAAAACGTCCGTCTCGACCTTGGCATCGACATGTTTGAACGGTTTTGCCAATGTCCAGCCATCGTTGGAGAGATCCATCGTGTAGATCTTGCCGTCCAGCTTGCCTTGCGTCATCAGTTCGCCCATCTGGTCATAGGCTTTGTCGAAGTTGAGTACGGTGCTGGTGATCACCGCATTCGGATAGGTCGGGCTTTGATCCATATAGGCACCGATCGTATGGGCTTCCTCTTCGTCCGCCGCCTGCTGGGTACCGGCATCGGCGAGATCGGCGGAGGGGAGAAGCACATCGGCGCCACGGGCAATCACCCCGGTGGCGATTTCCTTGGCTTTCGCGACATCGGTGAACGAGCCGGTATAGACGGTATCGACCTGAATATCGGGAACCAGCGACTTCGCTCCCTTGATGGTGAATTCCTGCGCCCGTTTGGCCGAGGGGATTTCCTCACCCGAGATGATGGCGATATGTTTGTTCTTGCTCGATGCCGCAGCAACGGCGCCGGTGACATAGCCATACTGGTCCCAGTCGACCGACCAGGCGGTGTAGTTCTTCAGGCCGCCGGTGGACGCCGCGTAGCTATAGAGCACGAACTGGGTGTCAGGAAATTCCTTGGCAACTTCCTGGATCGCCGCCGAATAGCCCGAACTGTGGGCGATGATCATCTTGACGCCGCGCGAGGCAAGCTGACGCAGGATGGCAGGCGCCTTCTCATAGGTGGCGTTTTCGATATAGGAAGGCTTGAAGTTGTATTTCCTGGCCATCTTGTCGAAGGCGGCATAACCCGGCGGGTCCCAGTTGCCCTGAGTGACGGACCCGGTGAAGAGTGCGGCGACTTCCACCTGATCGGCGGCATGGCTGATGCGCGGTGCGGCCAGCGAGCCGACCGAAAGAATGGCCGCGCCCATGGCTAAAGCCAGGACACGGCGTCTGGCCATCGAGAAAAGAATCATGCGCAGGGTTCCCCTTTTTTGTGTTGGCGAATGATTGCGGAAGATGGTCTGCTCAGCGATTTTCGAGGTCGGCGGAAACCATGACGACGATATCGATCTCGAGCAGCAGGCGTGGATCGGCAAGACCCGCGACATGGATGAACGTGCTGGCGGGAAGCTCCACGCCATCGAAAAATTTCAACCGCCCGCGATGAATGGCGGGCGCGAAGCCGGGATCGGTAACGTAAGTTACCGTCTTGACGATATCGTCCGGCGTTGCATTCAGTCCGGCGAGAAGATGACCGATATTGGCATAGGTCCGGGCGACCTGGGCATCGATATCTCCGGCACCGACCACCTCGCCATTCTCGTCCCAGGAGACCTGCCCCGTCGCATGGACCGGAACGCCGGGACGGATCTTGACGTGGTTATAATAGCTCTGCTGCTTCAGCCCCTTGGGATTGATGGTACTCATGTCCTCACCCGTGCTGATGTGCGTAAGCGGTGGTCGAAACGCCACGTTCCTTCAGGCCCGCAACCACATCGACACCAATGGTCTTCAGGTCATCGATGAAGTCCGGCACGATGACCGTGATGCCATCGAGCCTGGCATTGATCACGATATCGGCCAGTCGATCCGCGATCGTATCGGCCGAGCCGACAACGGCTGCCGGTGACATGGAATTACGCTGCTGGCCTTGGGCTATGAAGCGGTTGGCCATCGTGTTCTGTTTCAGGCTCGGATCGGAGGAATATTCCCGTGTCTGGTTGTCGAGCGCTTCGACATCGACGCCGGAATTATAATAATCAACCCGTTCCTGAGCCTCCTTGTCGGTCGCGCCCGGAACGATGGTGAAAAGACCATAGGTCTTGAAATCGGTTCGTCCTACCTCTGCCGCCAGTTCCTTGGCCCTGAGACCCGTCTTGACGAAATCGTCACGATTGCTGCCAAGCAGAAAGCTGCCGGTGCAATTCTTGATGGTGAAGCGGAAGCCGCTGTCGGATGCGCCGGCACAGATGATTGGCGGCTGTCTGGCAGGCTTCGGGTTCGACATGCAGTCGGTCAACTGGTAGAATTTTCCTTCGTGATCGACACGCTCCTCGCTCCACAGGCGCTTGGCGACGGTGATCCATTCTTCGGCCAGTTCATAACGACCGCTGTGATCAAGTTCGCGCCACAGGCCCATCTGTCCCTGATCGACGGGATTGGAACCGGCCACAAGGTTGAGGCCGAAACGGCCGTTGGATATCTGATCGATCACCGCCACCATCTTCGCGACCACCGCCGGATGGAAGATCATCGTGTGGATCGTCCCCCATATACCGATGCGGCTCGTGGCTTCAGCGAGACCGGACATGGTGGTCAGCGATTCCAGCGTAATGTCCCAATGCTGGCTGGGACCACCATAACCGCGCCACTTGGCCATGCTGAGGGCGAAATCGAAACCGAGTTCTTCAGCCAGAAGAGTAACCTGCTTGTTGTATTCATAAGTCGCAGGCAGCTGTGGACTCGTCGTCGAGGTGATCCAGCCGCCATTCCCGACTGGCAGGAACACGCCAAGTTCGACGGAAGAATTTTCGGAATTCATGGTCTGCCCTTTCAATTCTGCGGGCCAGGCCCGACTTCATGCGAACTACGCTAACAGTAAATTTTTGCGACACGTAATCGAATGTGATCCATGTCATGTTGCCGCTTTGGCAACACCAAACCAACGCTAGCGAAGATGGCTGGACGATTCGGTCGCCGCCCTGAAAGCCTTGACGAGGCGCTTCAGAAATTCGTTCGCCGCATAGGACAACTGACGGTCGCGGTGAATGCAAACCGCCGATGTCGCCTCGGCAAAATCAGGGGAATCGATCGGTATGGCCCGGAGTCGACCATCGCTTATTTCCGTGCGGGCAGCCATGACTGGTGCGATTGCCAGCGTGCATCCGGTGATCGCCAGGTTCTTCGTCAGTTCGAGATTGTTGGTGGAGACGACGATATCAGGAGCGACACGATTGCGGGCGACAGCGTGATCAAATAATTGTCTCAGACCGAAGCTCGTCACCGGCAGGGATATCTGCTGGCTGCAGATTTCAGCCAGCGACAGCTTTTCGCGGTTGGCGAAATCGTGCAGCGGCGAGACGAGGCACATCACAGGCTCGGAATATTGCGCCATGATCTCGATGCCGGGACGACCCTTCGGATTGTAGACAATGCCGATATCGGCCTCATCGCGTGTCAGCGCCTCGGCGATACGATCCGACGATTCCGAATAGACGGAGAACTTGATTGCCGGGAACTGCTCGTTGAAATCGGCAATCGTTCGCGGCAGGAAATCCATGATCAAGCCCTCTATCACCCAGATCTTGACCTCCCCCATCCGCAGCCCCTTGAGGCTGCGGATGCTTTCCTGCACGCGTTCCATGTCGCGGAACATGTGACGCGTAAAGCGTTCGAGCACGACGCCCGCGGGCGTGAGCTGGATGCCGGTATTCGTCCGTTCCAGAAGCATCGCCCCCAGCGATTGCTCAAGGATGGCAATCTGTCGACTGATCGCAGAAGGCGCCACATGCAGCCTGTCGGCCGCCCGTCTGATCGAACGTGTCACGGCGACTTCGTTGAAATATTTATAGGTGTTCAGGTTCATGGGCGGTTCTCCGGCTGTGTGCAGCAAGAGTAAAGCAAACTTCATGCCAAAGTGATCTCGCCTGCGTTCTAAAACAGGCAACAGGACAGCAACCACTTTGAACTACGGCAGGCGGGGGCTGACTTGCTATGTGTTTTGCCAGTTACATTGCCTGTCGCAGCAAAATCTCCGGTGCGACGACAAAATGACGAGCGACCCAGAATTCAGGACGGCCGAAACGCCGTCGCAATTTCCCTCGAGGGGCCAGGAGAGACAATGCCTTTCGCGACAGTCGGCAGCGACGAATGTTACTACGAGATCACAGGGCAAGGACCGCCGCTACTGCTCGTGACCGGCCTTGCTGGCGTCGCATCCTATTGGGATGCCAATATCGAAACGCTTTCGCGGCATTTCACCGTCATTCGCTATGATCATCGCGGGACGGGGCGCAGCACACGCTCCGAACAGGCCTATAGTGTCGAACTGCTCACCGAGGATCTGGTCGGTCTGATGGATGCACTCGGCATCGAAAAGGCCAGCCTGCTGGGTCACTCGACCGGCGGCGCGATCGGTCAGGTTTTGGGCGCGCGTTATCCCGACCGGCTCGACAGGATGATTCTCTATGCCTCATGGGCGACGCTCTGCCCGCAGATGATGCTATGCTTCGACTTGCGCCGCATGCTGCTGCAAGGCCATGGCAAGGAAGGATATCACCGCGCCTCGCCGGTGTTTCTCTATCCCCCACGCTTCGTTTCCGACGAATGGCCAAGGCTGGAAAAGGACATCGCGGCCGCAATCGCCGGATCGACGACCGAAACGATCCTCGATGCCCGTATGGAAGCCGTCGTCAACTTCAATGGACTCGGTTATTTGCCGAAAATTACGGCACCGACCCTTGTTCTTGTCGCCAAGGACGATGTATTGACGCCACCGCTGTGCTCCGAGGAACTGGCCAGGCACATATCCGGCGCAACGCTGCAGGTTCTCTCCTATGGCGGCCATGCGGTTTCGGTCTGCGAGCCGGAGACATTCAATCAGGCTGTGCTGACTTTCCTGCTCAGCGGCCATGCGCTGCCGATCAGCGCCTCGAAGGCAATATGAAAATGACAGGGAACGATCTGACACCGCTCGATGATCGGGCACTTGCCGTGCTGTTTACTGAAGCGCGTACACACAACGGCTGGCTTCAAGGCGAAATTTCCAACGATATCCTGATCGAACTCTACGATCTTCTCAAATTGGCGCCGACATCGGCGAATTGCTCACCGGCCCGCTTCATCTTCATACGCAGTCCAGACGCCAAGGAAAAGCTGAAGCCGGCCCTGTCATCAGGCAATATCGTCAAGACAATGTCGGCACCGGTCACGGTGATCGCTGCCTATGACACGGCATTCTACGACCGGCTTCCGGAACTTTTTCCGCACGGTGACGCAAGATCCTGGTTCACCAGCAGTCCGGAACTGGCCGAGGAAACAGCCTTCCGCAATGCAACGCTGCAGGCCGGCTATCTGATCCTGGCAGCCCGTGCGCTCGGCCTTGATGCAGGTCCGCTTTCCGGCTTCGACAAGGAAAAGGTCGATGCGGGCTTTCTTCGGGGAACCAGCTGGAAATCCAACTTCCTGATCAATCTCGGCAGGGGCGACCCGTCCAAACTGTTCGGCCGTCTTCCACGGCTGAGCTTTGACGAAGCCTGCCGGATTGCGTGAAACCAGGAGAGTAATGATGGCAATGACGATGACGCAGCAGCCGGAACAGCAGGCCTATGAAACCTTGAGGATCGGCTTCCGCAATGCGATGTCGCGTCTTGCCGCCGCCGTCAATATCGTCACGACGGATGGACCCGGCGGACGTACCGGGTTTGCCGCAACCGCGGTCTGCAGCGTAAGCGATAACCCGCCAAGTCTGGTGGTCTGCATCAATCGAAGCTCTTCCGCCTACAGACCCGTCATCGAGAACCGCGTGCTGTGCGTCAACGTCACCGGCGATACGCACCAGCCCGTCTGCCAGTTATTTGGTGGAAAGACACCGGCAAAGGAGCGGTTTGCCCAGGGAGCATGGACGACCATGGAGACAGGCGCGCCGGTTCTCGAAAATGCCTTGGAGGCTTTCGACTGCCGCATTTCGGAAATCCATTCCAGCGGCAGCCATGATTTACTGGTCTGCGAGGTCCTGGCTTTGAAGCCACGCAGCGAGGGGCGAGGACTCATCTATTTCGAGCGAGCCTATCATTCGATGTGAACGACCGAGAGAAAGGTGCAGCCGGTCGGCGCTGATTGTAGGTACCAGACAATGCAGCACCAAAAAACAAAAAAGCCCGCATTTACACGGGCTTAGGTGCTATTTCGTGCTATTTCGTGCTCTTTGGTGCCGGTCTTTACCAGACGCCAAATTATTCCCACTCGATCATAAAACTGCAAAAAACCCTATTGCTTTCAATAATTTGTAGGAGCACGAACACCAGATACCATGAAAAATACCATGACAGGAAACCGCAAATAATCGCTGCGGAATTTGGCACGGCTTTTTAATCTGGGCGGTTCTGCCTTGTGCAATTTAATGCAATCTCCATTGGACGGGGTTTAGAAGGAAGGTTGTTCACCATTGATTGAGGACAGACCATGCCCCGTCCGAAACTTGAAATCGCCATCGAAGACACCGGCCTCTACGCCATCGCCCGCAATGGTGGTGAAACCCTCGGCGTGATCGGCCCAATAGATGATCGTGATGCAATCATGGCCGCTGCAGTCGAACGCTGGCCAGACGTCGATCACGTCGATTTGAACGACTGACCATGACCACCGAACTTACTGACGTTCCAGCCGCCGAACTACCCGAATTGCTAGACCTGATTATCTGGAACATGAGCGGGCATCACCCTCTCGAAGCGTGGAGGGCTGAACTGTTAGCCCGACCGGACGTCGAAAGCGAGGACGTGCAGTGCGCCGTCGCCGTGATCGACGAATACTTCGCGCCCGCAGGGTCTCCGGAAGCCATCGCCGCCAAAATGCGGGCGTGGCCGGATGCATGATCGCCTAATCACGGCCTAGCACTAGAAAGCAAGCTAACTCCGGAAACGTCTTGACAGAATTTGCCCCCTGCTTTGTCGGATGAGTATCCCATACCCTATGCAGCAGAAGGCGTTGGTAGGACAGCCTCGATTGCCATTCGCAGCCTGTCATCATCCTTGCTCTGAATGGCACGCGTGACCCAGGCTGTGAATTCGTTGACGCTGCCAGCACGCAGTCGCGCGGCGAGCGCCAGCAGCGGCTTCTTGCGGTCGTAGATCGCAAGCAGTGCAGGTAGGTCGTCGCCGGCTATTGCCTCGGTTATCATCTTTTCAATCCTGGCGGCGATCGCGGCGACGTCGAGCGCACCCGTTTGGGTGACGTAGCTGGTAGCGAGGTCAACGACTGACTTGTCGGCTGAGAAGTCGATCCGCTTCAGCATCTGATCGATGCGCCGGCGGCAGTAGCCGAGCACCACCTCATTAACGTTCTCCGGCACCATTGCGTCAGCGAATACCGCCGCCTTCACCTCGGCTAGCTTGGCCTCCAACTCAGCGCCGCTGAAATCGTTCTTCGCAAGAATGATTTGCGACACCGCAGGCAACAAGAGCAGATTCTCGATCTCAGCGACAGGTAACACCGACACGCCGATGCGGGCGAGATACGCCCGGTCGTCCGCGTCACGTCCATCCGCGTCGACCAGACCGGCGCAGGTGATGCGCGTGAAGGCCGCGTTGCGCCGCATCGTAGCGACTGAGTGAATGACACTCTCACATCCGCCTCGCGGGATCACTGTCCAATCTGCATAGCAGGCACGGTAGAAGGCGATGTCGAGACTACCCTGTTCGCCCTCAACGAATAGCACTGGCTTCCGGCTGCCGAGAATCAGCGTGACCAGTTCCTCGCTGAATCCTTCCGCCTCCGGTACGTCCTCGATTACCCAACCAGTCGTAGGAGTATAGCTCCGCACAACGTACTTTCGGCCTGCTCTTGCAGCAGCAAATTCTAGGTCGTGCGTGATAAGGAGAAACGCACAGTCTGGTCGTGCCGCCTCCAACTCGTCCCACAATCGACCTAGAATTGAGCGATGAACGTGAATCTCAGGCTCGTCCATAATGAAGGCAGAGCCAAAGTCGGCGACTAACACCTGCCCAATAATGTAGAAGACGGCCTTCTCGCCGTCACTCATCTGCGTGATATTGTACGGATCACTCATAGCGCCTTCAGCATCACGGGCTATTACAGTGATATCATCTGCTGTAGTTGCTAGGCTACGGGTCGGTAGCACTCGGTGAAAAATTGCCTTCAATTTGCGTAGTACGGTTTCGCGGCCCAACACGGGCATTCCTGCTTCGGCCGCATCGTTTACTGCCACTCCGACGTTTGCTTGTTCCGCGAAAAGCACTTGAAGCAATGATCCAGCGTCATTGAGGATGAAACGAGGCTGCGCTTGACCCCATCGATTTACGTCGCGCGCCTGTTGGACTCCACCGTATTGCTGGGGATCGTTGTATCCGTATCGCAATTGATTGCGAGCTGTTTGCTCGCTGATTTTCTCGATAGAGGGGTAAAGCGCGAGCATCCGTTGCGCCGAAATCCGGTGGGCGGTTGCACCAGCCTGCCGTTCACATTCCATCGCGAGACGTGTCTTCCCGCTGCCATTCGCGCCAACGATGATCGTCGACATACCAGCACGCAATTGGACGGGCACACTTGCGCCAGTTAGCTGAAGATCAATAGGAAGCGGCAATGCAAACTCCTTAGCGAATCGACAACCTTGTTAATATTTGAATGGTTTTTCACGATTACCAAAGAAATCTAGTCTGTAACAGTTTTATGCACCCCCCCGAAAGTTGCTGTTTATATTCCCACCCCGTATCGGTCATTTGGCCGTGCCTAAAATTTGCGTTCATACCTAAGCTTAAACTTCAGCCTTAGAGGCTCCTTAGGAAGGAAGATCGCGTCCTTAAAATGCGCCGTAACACTCGAAATACCATGCTCGCGCAGCCCCCGAACCGCTGCTGAAGTAGGTAAAAAATTCCGTTATCTGTCAGCTGGTTAGAATATCACACATGGTTCTATCCGAGCACTCGATACCATGATCAAGCCGGAAACCGCTTCATGGTATCGGCGAAATCTTCAATCTCATGCCGCTCTGATACCATGGAAAATGCCATTGATGATGCAAGATAAATTGTCGTTTCCGTTAATTTTACAA
Source organism: Rhizobium sp. (assembly GCA_036398815.1). GTDB lineage: Bacteria > Pseudomonadota > Alphaproteobacteria > Rhizobiales > Rhizobiaceae > Rhizobium. Next base: position 14,067 of record DASWOH010000226.1, read on the forward strand.
GCAAAATCAATATGTTATTTGGCGCTTTCATTCCCACTCAATCATCAATGACTATATTTTTCATATTTTTATCAATTGGTTATGGAGTCCATATTTCTCGATACCCTGACAAATACCCTGATTGGGAACCAGCCGTTAGCTGCCGTTGAATTTTGGCTTTTCTCTCTGATCTCGCCGGCTCCGTCTTACGCGATGAAGTCGCGACAGCTTCCGTGAATTGACAACCGCAACGATACACGATACGGTTCGTCATGATCATCAGCTTCCGGCACAAAGGCCTAGAGACCTTCTATCGCACTGGCTCAACGCGAGGCATTCAAGCTGCCCACGCAAAAAAGCTAGGGCGTATTCTCGGCCTGCTGGACGTTGCAGACGGGCCGCAAGCGATGAACGTCCCATCATTCAAATTGCACGGCCTCAAAGGCGATCTTGCCGGCCACTGGTCGGTTTGGGTCAACGGCAATTGGCGAGTGACGTTTCGGTTCACGGATACCGGGGCAGAACTTGTCGATTATCAGGATTACCACTGAAAGGAACCGAACAATGATGCACAACCCGCCCCATCCGGGAGAAGTTCTCAAAGAGGACGTGATCGCCGCGCTTGGGCTTTCCGTTACGGAAGCAGCCGAACGGCTCGCTATGTCGCGAGTCGCATTTTCCCGTGTCCTCAATCGCAAGGCCGGGATCAGCCCCGACTTGGCCGTGCGGCTGGAACAGGCCGGTGTCAGCACGGCACGGGCATGGCTGGCGATGCAGGCGAACTATGATCTATGGCAGGCCATGCAACATCCACAACCGCCTGTACGGCGCTTGCAGGAACCGGCAGCGGCGTGATGAATGCGAAAAACAATGAAGAGCGTTGAAACAAGAAAGAACGGCACGCCATGAGTGGACAGGGAGCATCCCACCTATCGGAAACCCGCCGCCTTGTAGCGCAGGTATACGCGGCTGAGGATGCCCACGATCAGGCCATTCGAGACAGGCTCGCGGCCACGCCATCCTCCAAACTGGATAGCGTACTCGATGCACTCATGTCCGATTCTGACAATGGGCTGAGTTTGCTTGGCGCGCAGCGGTTGCTGGCAGACGTGTTGAACCGGCCCGATGCCGAAACGCTGAAAGTTCAGGAGGCCGTTCAAACCTTGCTGGATTTCCTGACGTGGGAAAAATCTTCCCGTATCAAGGCGCTTGAAAGTCTGTTGAACACCCCAAAGGATGGCGGTCGGCCCTTGCCGAAAAGCTATCTCGGTGATGATGCTCGCCGTGCCGCGCAAGCTGAAGGCGCAGTGCACTGGTACGAGCAGGAAAGCGACGCTGCGGAAGAAGCCGGCGACGAGGAAGCGGCTCTGCTTTGGAGTTATCTCACCGGCAACCTACCAGCCGATGTGCTGTTGAGTCTTTACCGCCGGCACGGGACGGAATGGATGCGAGCGAATGTGCCGGCTGATTGGGAAGCACGGCGCATTTGGGGTCACGACTGGCTGGATCGCTCGCCGAAGGAATTGCTCAACCATCCGGCATATTCATCCGAGAATTAGTGACGCCGATTTGTCACGCTCATCGCGCATCTTGGCATCCGCAATCGTTCGTCTGCCATTGCGCCTCTCAGTCATCATAAGGCCAGCTTATTCGGGGACCGGCGTTTTGAATGGCCACACTAACGATCTCAGAAGGGTCCGGTGCGCCCGGAAGGTGCTTGGTTTTATCCAGCAATAGCACGGCAATGGCCTGCTTCACCCTGGCGAACACCTGTTGCATCTCATCGTGGGAGAGCGCGATGCGTTCGTCTGGTTGCACGAGGTCTCCAAGCACTTTCAACTTGACGAAGTCAGCTTGGGGCAGATGGCCTTTGTTGTGAACGATTGCATTCCTGACGATGCGGAGATCACCTAGCGCATCAACTTTCAGCTCGTTTGGCTCGATTTCTCGTATCCGGGCAATCTGCGGCCGAATTTCCTCGTCCCAGTATGCAAACATGAAGACGATAATCGACCAGCAAGTCTGACGATGACTGAAGCCGCCGTCGCGATTGGCCGTCAGGAAGTCGCTAGACGCTATGATCCGATGATGAATTGAGTCCGGCAGAGAAGGGTCCTCGAAGCTCTCAAGGATCATTACCGGCTGTCCGTTCTTCATGCCCGGACGTGGCCGGTTGACCCGCGCGACCTGCCGCTCGATGCGGACCGTGTTTCCCCTAAAGCTTGACAGGCAATCCATATAGACGCCCACCTGTGCATTCACGAAATCAATGAAATCACGAAGCGGTACAAGTTCGGCTTCGGCCTTCTGAAAATCAATGCTCTGGGAGTTTAGTGGCATAGTATTCAGCTCTCGACTCAGTCGTCTACAAATACTATTCCTGTGCGGCAAACCTATTCACGGTATCGGCGTCTTCTTCAATAGAGGGTCACCAAAATACCATTGATGATGCATCGATTAATGATTATTAGTCAAAAATTTAACCAATAAAATCAACAAGCTATGTAATGAATCTCACTCATTGTGCGGGGTCGTTTTTGACCCAAAATACCCTGATTGAAATGTCCCGTTTTTTGCGTCATAAGTAACTGTAATTATTGTTATTTCTGTCACGCAATACCCTGAATGGTTCTCATGAGCCATCATGGTATCAAACAAAATCAAAGTATCTGTTTCAACCGATACCTTGATTTATACCCTGAAAAATTCAGGCTTGGCTATGCCGAATAATGCCAGCCGGCGTGCCGGACGGGCAGACCGGCATCGGCGTTTTCGCATTGGTGTTATTGGCTTTTTGCCTGCTGGTGCCTGTCGATGCCAGACATAATATCATTCAAGACGAAAAGTAACTAATTATTATTTTTCCAATAAAATCAATTAGTTACATGTCAATCTCACTCCCACTCACAATCTCACTCCCACTCGATCATAAAACACAAAAAACGCATTTATTTTCAACACCTTGCAGAAGCAAGGCCACCAGATACCATGAAAAATACCATGACTGAGAGCCGCCATTTTCTGCTGCGAAATTCGGTGCCTTCGACTTTGATCTTATCGGCGATGCCTTACGCAATTCAATGCAATCTCCATTACATCGGGCGTAGAAGGAACCTTGTCTCCATTAATCGAGGACCGACCATGCCCCGTCCAACCCTTGAAATCGCCATCGAAGACGCGGGCCTGTACGCCATCGTCCGTGATACCGGCGAAACCCTGAGCGTAATAGGCCCGATGGATGACCGCGACGCGCTCATGGCTGCTGCCGTCGAACGCTGGCGGAACGTCGATCACGTCGACCTGCCTGATACCTAACCTTCGCCTGACGCCGGAATCGACCTGACCGAAGCCGACATTAATCCCAGCCATTAATTGCAGGGCAGACTACTGCCCAGAACAGTGTTGGAGATGGACGTCTTTTTAGTCAGCCTTGGAGCATCGGAGATCGGGAGCGAAGGGCGCCTCCGGTAGTTTAAGTGCCGGTAATGTTGATGCTCGTGTTCACTTTCGTTGCCTTTCTTGCGCTGCTTGCGCTCGCCGTTGCCTTCGGTTTCCTGCGTAACGCTTCCCGACCACGCGCTGAACCTCTGGAAATTCTTGGCCATGATAGTGGGTAGGCTTCATCTCACGCATGATACCGAGGGCCGCACAATCGTCACGGTTCTGCTTTCTAGCGTCATCGGACCACACAGTCTGCGCAGCATAGATGATGTCTTCGGAGGCCCCTCTACCTTGCCCGGGCGGTTCCATCGCGATTCCGACGATCTGCTGAATATGAGGATGCTTCATCAACAATGCTTGCGCGTAAGCTTGTAGATAAAACGTCCGCATTTCGCGGTACTTTTCATATCCACCCCGGTCATCCATCCACCTGAGATACTTGAGGGTGAGGAAGAAAAACCCGGTTTCGCTCCGCACTGATGCTTCAGGCGAGAGCATCGCGCGGAAAAATACGTCTTTGCTCCGACCGATCTCCAAGGCACCTAAAACGGCCTCACTATGTCCGCGCCGTAGAAACCGGTTCTCCAACGCCATGTGCCTGACCGCCATTTCGCTGTTCGTCAGCGAGTATGTGTGCCCCGGCAGCACAATGGTGGTCCCGCCTAAGAGATGGTCAGTGAATACCTCAATCAACCTGTCCCAAGCATAGGACACCTTATCGGCTTGCTTTTTGGCACGATATTGCGGGTTTGAGATGTAACGGGTCCAGTTGCCCGGCCCGATAGCCATGGGAGTCACTTCCTCCCACGTTCGGCCCTCCGGCGGCGTGAAATCGTGTTCCCCCAACTCGTTCGTTCTGATCGCGTAATAGGCTAGAAGGTCTTCCTCTCCATGCGCGGCCCCAAGCCTTCCCGAACGGATGAAATCCGCCCTCTTGTCGAGGTAGGCGGTGAAGTCGGAAATCGTGTCGAGTTCCGTCATAACGATTTCCAGAGACACATCGTCAAATACGTGAACGTAATCGCCTTCTGGGTCGATATCTCCGATGGCAAACGGCATGTACGTCGCAGCGCGGGGATTGCAGTGATCACCCCCCTTTATGGGTGGCCGAATGACGAATGTACCTAGACCGCCGTCGAAATATTTGCGGCCTGCTTCTTCGGCACCCTGCGCCACGATGATCCGATGCACTCGACGGGTTTCAGCCGGGGGAAAATCGAGCGGGAAAGGTACCTGGCAAAGCTTGTCAAGGAATATGCGGTCAGGAAACTCGTTGATCCACCGCTCAGCGCCCTTAAGCTGCGTGGCCGCGTCAAAGATTGCCCGACGACACCAGCGGGGCCATGCGACCTCAACCGGTTTGTCCGTCCAAGTAATCTTTTTCTCCGAAAAAATCAGAACATGTGGATTGCAAACAATAAGAAGGTCACAGATTTCCTTTCCGTCGCCTACACCCCCAAGCTTCTGCGACCTGTACGGGTTCGGATAAGACCAGAGATTCAGGAAAGTGTGATCGCCGAGATTAGCTAAATATTTCTCAGTATCCGTGACTCCCTTCGATCGAACGATAGGAGGGCGGAGCTGCTCAAAATAATCGCCGACGTTATGAGGCTTATCCACCACGACTTTGCAGCCCTTAAAGAAACCCCGATCTTGCGAAAGTAGCTCGAAATATTCGGGATGTAATGTAGGGATGGTGGTTTACCCACCGGAAACCTGCCAGACTGTTTCCCTCCCCTCTTTGTCATTCCGTCATGTCCAGAATTTAACTTCGTGCCTAGGGGGCCATCGCTAGACAAGGATGTCAGCCTTAAGATGGAAGATGAGGCTTCCTCACCATGCCTGAAAGATGCGAAATACCATGCTCGTGCAGCCCTTTAACCGCTGTTGAAGCAGGCATAAAATATCACGTATTTTCAGTAATTTACTAACATGCAGATGGGCTCATCTGATCATTTGATACCATGATTAGAGTCAGAATCTCTTCATGGTATCGGCGAGCGCTTCAAGCGGACGCCATCTCGATGCCATGAAAAATGCCATTGATGATGCAGGATAAGTTGTCATTTCCTCGAAAATTAACTAGTGAAATCAATTAGTTGAAAACAAATCTCACTCCCACTCGGTTATTAAATCTCCAAAAATCCCTAATTTATCAATAGCTTGCGCGCGAATCCTCGCTTGATACCATGAAAAATACCATGACTGGGAGGCGACATTAGCCGCTGCGGAATTTGGTGCCTTTGATCTTATTGGGTCTGTGTTGCGCAATTTAACGCAATCTCCATTGCGCTAAGCATAGAAGGAACACCGTCTATGCTCGTGAATGAGCTTTCCCCGTTGGATTGAGGACTGACCTTGAATCGCCCGACCCTTGAGATCATGACCGAAGACGCTGGGCTATACGCCATCGCCCGCGATGCCGTCGAAACCCTCGGCATAATCGGCCCAATGGATGACCGTGACACGTTGATGGCCGCTGTCGTCGAACGCTGGCGGAACGTCGATCACATCGACCTGCCCGACACTTGACCATATGATGCTGAGCAAATCGCAAGCTGGCGATGCAGACAACTTCCGCCTGATGCTGGAACTGGCATGACCGAAGCCGCCCCCCTTGCTGCCGTTCGTTCGCGGGGGCTAGGCGGTGCCTTAAATCCGAAAAGTAAGAAGGGCTAAAAGCGTAAATCTCACGTTCTAGCTACTTACTTGCGTTTGCTGGCGGAAGCCTTCGGTGTAGCATCGATGACAATAATCTCCGAAGCGGGCTCACTACGCGCAATTCGGTGATTTCTGATCTTTTGAATTTTATCGAGTTTGTCGCCCATATCACCGTAGTCCACAACGACAAAAAATCCGTGGTTGGTGCGCGCTGCGTCCTTGTAAATCTCTAGTTGTCGCTCATAGCCATGAACTACCGTACCACTAGATCGCTTCATCTCGACAAGAACACGCGCATTGTAGCCCTTCGCGTATTTGAAGTCGATGGGACCGCCGCCCATGTTAGCTTCAGGAGATATATCAACGTTGTTAGCACGGCAAAAACAATCCGAAATCGCATAGTAGAATAACTGAGCCGCTCTTTCACGCTTCGGCTTACCATTTATCCAGAGTTCTTCCCATAGATTTCCGCTCTCGACGTGATGCTTGAACATCTCGATACTATCTTTGACGACTCGCTTGATCTCATCTACCCCCTTTGCGACCTCGTATTTGCCATCAACTTTGAAGTCGTCTGGCTTGCTGTTGAGAATATCACGCAGGAGGTAGTATCCGAGCGCATCGCTGTTCGGATCATAGTTGGTGGCATGCGCTTTCATCGCGGCCAGAAAATCATCGAATAGCTGCTTGGATTGGAACGCCGCCCTACGGATCGCTTCCTTCCGGTCAGTTACAGTCGGCCTAACGATGCCCGCTAGAAACGCATTAACTCGCGCCCGCATTGCAGAGTTGGCATTAATTGCCGCTTCGATATCAGACCAATCGTTGGCGATGGGAAGTTCACGCACCACGTCGATCGGGACCAGAACAATAGATCGCTCTTTCCCGTTTGATCCGCTGTAATGAGGCAGGGCGATGTCAGGCGTAGATGCCGACTTCTTTACGGGAACGCCATGCGCCACACAGAAGGCATTCGTCATTATCGCCAACTGTGGTTCGATGACCCTAGAGGTCAGGTCGCTAATCGTGTCGGGTCCGACCTGCTCTTCAAAGAAACCCATCAAGGAAATCATTTCAGGGTCATTAACCCCGAGGGAAATCACTTCCTTGGTTGTCCGAAGGATGGTGTCTCTTAGATCGTTTGGACGTGATGTGCCGGGCCGATCACTCGTTCCATATCCAAGGCCGTTCGCTGGAGGCTCGCGCAGGCTTAACTGGACTTGCGCTGCTTTCCATGCCGCATCGCCTTCTGCTTTCGAGATTAGGAGCAACCTAACAACGTTTTCAAAATGCTTACGTAAACCAGCATATGCATCTTCTCGGATTATCTTCTTACCTGACTTATCCAAAAGAATTGGATCAACGAAAAGCGGCGTATCAACCGTCAGGAAAGGGTCAATTAGGCCTTCTTTTGCCAGACTACTGGGCACGATATTAAAGTGAGTAGAGAAAAGAACCGGACTAGAAAAAGATGCGGCCATCGTTGTGCCCTCCCCGAACTACAACGAAGATAAATTCTACCGTGCGTATTGCAAACCAAAATAACAAGAAGAAATGCGTTTCCCGGCCAAAACTCGTTGGGTCGGCGATCGCAGCTTTTCCCGCGAAGCCGCCCGAAACCTGCTGAGCCGTTTTCGCCCCATCTCGGCCGTTCCGTAACGTTCAGAATTTGGCCACGCACCCGCGTGAGCAGCATGATTGATGCTTGCGTCTATCGCTTGTCGTGCGAAAGGGCGATCAGCGCGAGCCGCAACCGGTAGTGCTTTCATCGGTGGATGAACGCCAAGCTCTCTCCGCCGTCGTTGAGTTCCCCCGATACCATGATGGGGCCAGACTCTTGTTCATGGTATCGGCAATTTTTAAATCACACGCCGTCAAAATACCATGAAAAATACCATTGATGACGTGGGTTACATCGCCACGAAATCGTATTTTTCATATAAATATCAATGAGTTGTAGGCGGCACTCACTCCCACTCGATCGTGCCCGGCGGCTTTGAGGTCACGTCATAGACGACGCGGTTGATGCCGCGGACTTCATTGATGATGCGGGTAGCCGCGTTGCCAAGGAAGTTCATGTCGTAGTGGTAGAAATCAGCCGTCATGCCGTCGACCGATGTCACCGCACGCAGCGCGCAGACGAATTCATAGGTGCGACCATCGCCCATCACACCAACGGTCTGGACAGGAAGCAGCACGGCAAAGGCCTGCCAGATCGCGTCATAAAGACCAGCCTTGCGGATTTCATCGAGATAGATCGCATCCGCCTCGCGCAAGATTTCGAGCTTTTCGCGCGTAATGCCACCCGGGCAACGGATCGCAAGTCCCGGACCGGGGAATGGATGGCGGCCGATAAAACTGTCGGGAAGGCCCAGTTCCTTGCCCAGTAGGCGCACTTCATCCTTGAAGAGTTCGCGCAACGGCTCGACAAGCTGCATTTTCATGCGCTCGGGCAGTCCGCCGACATTGTGGTGCGATTTGATCGTCACTGACGGACCGCCGGTGAAGGAAACGCTTTCGATCACATCCGGATAGAGCGTGCCCTGCACAAGGAAATCCGCGCCACCGAGTTTTTTGGCTTCTTCCTCGAAGACTTCGATGAAAAGGCGGCCAATGGTCTTGCGCTTCTTTTCCGGGTCGCTTTCGCCTTCCAGTTCGCCAATGAAACGGTCCGATGCATCGACGAGGATCAGCGGCAGATTGTAATGTTCGCGGAACATTTCCACGACCTGCGCCGCCTCATCCTTGCGCATCAGGCCATGGTCAACGAGGATACAGGTCAGCTGATCGCCAATAGCCTCATGCGCGAGAAGCGCTGCGACGGAGGAATCCACACCACCCGAAAGCGCGCAGATGACCTTGCCGCTGCCGACCTGCTTGCGAATTGCCGCAACGGCCTGTTCGCGATAGGCGCCCATCGTCCAGCCGGGTTTGACGCCGACAATGCGATGCACAAAATTTTGCAGGAGTTTTGCGCCATCGGGCGTGTGCACCACTTCCGGGTGGAACTGCACGCCATAATATTTGCGCTTCTCGTCAGCAATGGCCGCATAGGGCGCGTTCGGTGAGGTACCGATGATGGTAAAGCCGTCAGGCAGTGCCGTCACACGGTCGCCATGGCTCATCCAGACCTGATGCCGTGTACCCTTGGCCCAGATACCTTCAAAAAGCGGGCTGTCTTCCTGCACATCAAGGAAAGCACGACCAAATTCACGGTCATGACCGCTTTCGACCTTGCCACCCAGTTGCGCGCAGATCGTCTGCTCGCCATAGCAGATACCCAGAACCGGGATACCGGCTTCAAAAACCGCCTGCGGCGCGCGGGGGCTACCGATATCGGTCGTCGAATGCGGACTGCCGGACAGGATCACGCCTTTTGGCGCAAGGCGTTTGAAAGCTTCTTCCGCCGACTGGAAGGGCGCGATTTCGCAATAGACATTGGCTTCGCGCACGCGGCGCGCAATCAACTGTGTGACCTGACTGCCAAAGTCGATGATAAGGATTGTATCGGGATGTGCGGTGGTGCTCATGTGCAGCATCTATTTAAAAAGTGACGGGGATGCAATGTCTAAGTCGAGCCTATAGGCTTTATATGCCTGATGCTCAAC
>DASWOH010000227.1:0-4549 GCA_036398815.1 Rhizobium sp.
ACGCAGGCTCAGGTTGAAACGGTGGTACCAGCGACCCGCGCAACTGATAACTGCGGCCGGAAAACGGAAGCCGTGATACGGCGAGGGATTTTTCTTCATCCCCCCAATTCCACCCAGCGCGGTCTTCAAGTTGACATTGCCGTAAGCGCCTATGTTGATCACGGCCATTCCCTTTAACCACGCGGGTTTAGGCGGCCTATTGATGATGGAGTGGGCCGGGCGGGTTCCAGCAAGTGTTGGCGTGCTGGAACGTAGATGATGGTCACTTAAACTGATCTACGGTTTGACTGACCAGCGATGGAACTGCCGTCGGCGACAGCGAGCGGCCGATACATTGCCAAGGGTGAGCCGCTGCGCCATCGCCATGCGCATGGGCACGCGGCCAGGGCCAGGGGCAGCGACGACGGCGGTGGAGTCAAGACTTAGAAGCCTTGGACCACAGGTCAACGGGGCCGAGACGATCCGCCCCCTGAGTGGCAAGCATCCAGCCGGGGTACTCAGGAGGCAGCGCACTGACTTCGTCGAGTTTGCGAATGTCCTCGTCAGTCAACTGCAGGTCCACGGCGGCAAGGTTGTCTTCGAGCTGATCGATGCGTTTGGCCCCCATGATCACAGAGGTGACGACGGGCTTGCACAGCACCCAGGCGAGCGCGACACGTGCCGGACTGCAGCCATGAGCCTCGGCGATCGGAACCAGGACATCGATGATGTTCCAGGCACGCTCCATGTCGACGATCGGAAAATTGAACTCGGAACGGCGCGAGTCTTCTGGCTTCTGGTTGTGGCGGCCAAACTTGCCGGAGAGCAGTCCACCGGCCAGCGGACTCCACACTAACAACCCCATTTTTTCCGCTTCCAGCAATGGGGCAATTTCGCGTTCGAGATCACGACCGGCGATCGAGTAGTAGGCCTGTAGGGTTTCGAAGCGCGCCAGGTCTTTGCGTTCGGAGACCCCTAGGGAGCGTGCAATTTTCCAGGCTTGCCAGTTGGAGACCCCGATATAGCGGACCTTGCCTTGGGTAATCAGGTCATCGAGCGCGCGTAGCGTCTCTTCAACCGGCGTGATCGCATCATTGGCGTGGATCTGGTACAGGTCGATATGGTCGGTCTGAAGGCGCTTCAGACTGGCTTCGACCGCATCCATGATGTGGCTGCGCGATGCGCCCACGTCGTTGCGCCCCTGGCCCATACGGCTGTACACCTTGGTGGCGAGGACGAAGTCCTTGCGCGTAATGCCGAGATTCTTGAAGGCTTGGCCCAGTACCTGCTCGCTGACGCCGCCGGAGTAGACATCCGCGGTATCGAAGAAATTGACGCCCGCATCCAGCGCGGCTTTGACGAGATCGTCTGCTTCCTTCTGGCCGGAGGCGCCGATGTGTTTGTAAATGCCGCTCCCGTCGCCAAACGTCATGGTGCCTAGGCACAGACGGGAAACGAGCAGGCCGGTGTTGCCCAGCGTCTTGTATTTCATGATGTATCTCCGATCGGAATGATGTTGATGAAAAGACTGCACGGGCAGCAAGCCGTTACGGGTAGGTCACAAGCCCGATGTCGCAGTCTGGGAAACGACTGCGCAACTCCGACGCTTCCTGCGTCGAGAACCCGCCGCATAGCTCGATGACCTGGGTGCCAGCGACGACGAGTACTTCGCTAGCAACCAATGCTTCCTCAAAGTTATCCACGCCGATGAATTTGGCATCGAACGCGGGCGACACCATGTGCGCTTTGTGCGTACTCCGGTGGTAGCCGGGCGCCTTGATGATGAATGCGTATTGGGTCTGGTCCATGCCTGGAACTCCAAGGTTGATGCGCTTACAGGTCGACCTGGAACTGCTTCCAAAGGGTCATGCGGTCTCGCAAATCGAAGCGTTCGCCGTCAGCCGTAAAGGTTCCATCGCCGTGGTGGTGCAGGCAGCGACGTTCCTTGCGCACATCGTTGCACCAGGCGGCGATGGCTTCGAGGACGAAAAGCTGGTACTTGTCGACTAGCGTGTCGTCGTGCACGATGCATTCGATGTTGTAGAGGCAGTCGCTCAGTAGTGGTGCGCTGAGCTTGGCTGGCTCGGCCGTGGCCAAACCGAAGCGCTCGAATTTGTCCACTTCCGCACCGCTACAGTTGCCAACGTCCACGACCGTGCGTGCCAGGTCGGCACCGGGCACGGCGAGGACACATTGGCCGGTCTCGCGGAGTGCGGCGAAGCTATGGTCCCAGGGACCGATAACGCAGGCAATCAGCGGCGGTGCGTGCTGGACCATCATGTGAAAACCCATGGTCATGATGTTGGGCCGCGCGCCATCGTGTGTGCAGACCATGACGATCGGGCCTGACTCGAGTATCCGGTAAGCTTTGGACGCATCGATCTGACGCAGTACGGCTTTCGGCTCAGACTGTTGACGCTTGCGCATGTCCTGCCTCCGAATCCTCAAGGGCGTTCGAGACGGGAGCCGGGAAGAGTCGCGCCAAGTGTCCGCGAAGCCGATCGATATCCTCGGCCACATTCGGCTCCTTGATGACATTGAATGCCGAGAATGACGCGAGAACCTCGGCGCCGCAGAATCGGTAATTGGCGGTGTTGGCTACCATCACGTCGTCAACGGACTTCCCCTTGAACAGATATTGGTCGTCATCGTCGAAGGCAGCGCGCGGAGCATTCCACGTGAGAGACAGCATATATTTTTTGCCCTGCATCCTGCCGCCCGTCCCGTACTGCTTGCCGGGATCGGACCGTGTGCGGCCGTCGTCCACGATTAAGCTTTTCTGAAGCAGACCTGCAGTAAATACTTCGTCGGCATACTTCTTGTAGATCCAAGGGGCGCCGAACCAATGAACCGGGGTCTGCAGGACAATGACGTCTGCCCAGACATGCTTTTCAACCTCCTCCGAGACGACGTACCCTTGCTCAATATTCGTCGTTCGGACGTTGTAGCCCTTGCGCTCCATTTCCTCTCGAATAACGCCGGCCATCGTCTTGTTAAGCTCTCCCTTGGAGAAGCCTTCATAAAACTGAAAAGCATTAATGATCAAGGCATTCTTCATAAAATTCTCGACGGATGATATTTCCCCAGCCAGCAGACGGTGGTTTACGGCATCCCCCATTAATCGCCCATTCGGGCTGGGCGAGAGATGGCTCCGACTCCGGCGGTCATCAGTAGTATCCGATAAAGCAGCCGAGTCGAGCTGTTTGTTCTTCCAGAGTTAGTGCACAAAAATCCGAATTTGGCTCGTCTGATCGCACCAGCGCAAGCGAGTCAGTTGTGGTCTCCGATCGCCGAGGACGCCGGGAGCGTCCTTCAGATAGATTCGGATTTTTGTGCATCATTAATCCCCGATCGTGTATCGCGATGGGTGAGGTGAGGAAAGATAATTGGTCAGCCGACACCGCGACCATCTCTTTCATGCGCTATCCGTGATCGCGTCCCGACATCGCAGCGGCATCGCCTTGCCATGCCCATTTCGGCTCGCATGGCGCTTATCTCATACCCCCATTTTCAAGGACCACCACCATGAGTCAAAATCAGAAAACTTGGTTTATCACCGGCGCCTCAAAGGGGATCGGCCTGGCGCTTGTACGCACGCTCTTAGAAAGCGGCGCCAACGTGGTCGCTACGTCGCGCACGCTGGCTTCACTCGTCAACCTGATTGGACCCGCTTCCGATACGTTTCTGCCCGTTGAGGTGGATCTCGTCGACGAGCGAAGTGTGCGGGCGGGCATCGCGCAGGCCATCTCCCGATTTGGGCGGATCGATGTTGTCGTCAACAACGCCGGCTATGGTCTGCAGGGCACCATAGAGGGAATATCCGACGAGGAACTGCGTCGCAACTTCGACGTCAACATGTTCGCGCCCGCGCATGTGCTCCGCCACGCGCTGCCTCATATGCGTCAGCAACGCAGCGGGCACGTTTTCAATGTCGGTTCGATAGCCGGCTTCCAGGGCGGCTATGCGGGATGGGGTATCTATGCGGCCACCAAGTTCGCTCTTGCTGGGCTGACGGAAGCGCTCGCGGCCGAAGTTGCAGAATTCGGCATCAAGGTAACCTTGGTTTATCCGGGGCCCGTTCGCACCGAATTCCTGTCTTCGGGCTCGCTGGTCGTCGCGCAGCGCAACCTTCCGGAATATACCGCCGCACAAGCTTTGCTGGACGTGCGTCTGGATGAAATGGCTGGAAAGCAGGCAGGAGATCCGGCCAAGCTGGCCTCGATGATCATTCAGGCCGCGGACACATCGAAACCTCCTCTGCATCTGTTCGCAGGAAAGATTGCGAACGATCTCGCACTCCAGAAATTGGCCGCGGTGAAGAAAGATCTGACCACCTGGCGCGAAATTTCGGACGCGACCGACTATCCCGATTGAGTGCGCCACGCATGCCGCGATAGGCTTTGTTTCGATGCAAGCGCTCGCCGGCTACAAGGACCAGGCCGGCGAGCCGGTCCAAATAAATCATGCTTTCAACGCATCAATCAACGCTCTAAGCCCCGCTGATTGATGCTTGCGGCTCGGGAAATAGAGAAACACGCTTTCGTCGACGGTGCACCAGTCTTCGAGGCAG
>DASWOH010000228.1:0-4112 GCA_036398815.1 Rhizobium sp.
GCGATTCAAGGCAAAGCGGGCCGTAACGACGGCGATATTGAGGGCGCCAACGACGTTGCCGCTTGCGTCGTGAACCGGCGCCGCCAGGCCCGAGCCGCCGATCTCGACTTCCTGATCGCTGATCGAATACCCCCGGCTGCGCGTTTCGGCGATGATCCGCCTGATCTCGCTACGGTCTATGACCGTATATTCCGTGTGTTTCACGAGGCGCTCGGATGCGAGATACTCATCGATCAGCTTCGGCTCCAGAGCGGCGAGAAGCACGCGGCCAATGGCGCTGCAATAGGAGGGCAAGGAGCCGGCAAACTCGGAATCGTAGCGGATCGCCTGTTTGCTGACGCTCTTGGCGATCGTCTTCACGCGCCGGCCCGGAGACGGGACGCCGAGGAAGGTGCTTTCGCCGGTATCGTCCCTCAGCTTCTGCAAGATCGGTTGCGCGATCGCGATGAGCTGCGCATCCCTTCCCGACGTCCATCCCGGCCCGCTGCGGCAAGCCTCGTTCAGCCGGTAGCGTTCCGGCTCCTCGCGCACGGCATAGCCACGCGACACCAGCGTCTGGAGCAGATTGAAGGCACTGCTCTTGGGATAGTCGAGCTCGGCCACGATCTGGCGCAGGGTCAATGGCTCGGTCGCACGCGCCAGAAGTTCCAGAAGCTCCAGAACACGGCCGGCTGATTTCACGTCGTTGTTCATATATGGAAACCATATTTTTATTGCTGAATGAAGTTCAATCGATAACACTGCCAATGTCAAGGACTGAATAGCCGGCTGCAATATCGATGAGGAGGAGCGCGCATGGATCGGGCCGCAATCGTAACGGGAGGCGCAAGAGGCATCGGCAAGGCCAGCGCCATAGCCTTGGCCAAAGCCGGCTTCGACATTGCGCTTGTCGATCTGCTGGAGCCGGAGATGCAGGAGACGGCGTTTGAAATTCGCGCCACGGGCCGCAGAGTGAGCACCCACCAGGCCGATGTCTCCGATTTTTCGCGCGCCGGCGAAATCGTCTCCGAGGTGGAGAATACGTTCGGGCGCATCGACTTTCTCCTCAACAATGCCGGCGCATCGAACGCGACCGGCATCATCGAGATAACCGAAGAGTCCTTCGACAGAACGATCGCGACCAACCTGAAGAGCTGCTTCAACTATATCCATCATGCAGCACCCGTCATGCTGGCGCAGGGCAGCGGCCGGATTGCCAGCATCTCCTCGCTGAACGCGCTTTCCGGCGGCGTGACGGCCGCAGTCAGCAAGTTCGCCTACGCCTCGGCCAAGGCCGGCATTCTCGGGATGACACGGGCACTCGCCAAGGAGCTGGGACCAGCCATATCCATCAACGCCATCTGCCCGGGCGTCATCCAGACCGAAATCGACACGCTTTTCACGGGCGAACGCGAGGCGGAAACCGTATCGGGCATTGCGCTCGGACGCCTCGGCTGTGCCGACGATGTTGCCAATCTCGTGGTCTTCCTGGCGACATCGGAACCGCTGTTCATCACAGGCCAGAGCCTTGTGGTCGACGGCTTTCAATTCAAGGTCTGACTGTTGCCGGACTGGTCGAGCGGGCTCTGCCGACTGGTCAGGTTTGGCGGCCCTGTTCGATTTCCTGATTGCCGGCGATGCGGCGAACGCCCTTGGCCGCCGCTTCGGTATCCTCTACACTTTTGACAAGCCGTCGAAGCAGTCTTCGGTCGAAAGCGGTTCGTCGGTCGGCGAGGTAACGGCAACCGGGAACTGCCGCTGCCGGCAGCGATCGTTGTCGATCAGGCCGGAGGCGTGCGCTTTGCCGATATCAGCCCCGATTGGCTGGTGCGCACCGAGCCCGGCGATGGTATCGACGCGGTCCGCAAGCCGGCCGATCACGCCGCAGCCCGACCATTCAAGGGAAGAGATGACAGTGACCCACGACCATAGCCACGACGACCACCATCACGAAGATCACGACCACCATGCCGACCACTGGCGCGACAATGGCGTGAAGGTCATTCCGGGAAACTCGCTCGACCCGAACACGGCACAGACACCGGGCATGAACCGGGCGACCGCCATCAGCAAGGCCCGCGCCGGAGCGGAGAAGATCTGGGCCGGCACGGTGACGATCCACGCCAATGCCAAAACCGGCGCCCATCACCACGGCGACCTCGAAAGCATCATCTATGTCGTCAAGGGCAAGGCGCGCATGCGCTGGGGCGAGAACCTCGAATACACGGCGGAAGCCGGTCCCGGCGATTTCATCTTCGTGCCGCCCTACGTGCCGCACCAGGAAATCAACGCCAGCCGCGACGAGACGCTGGAATGCGTGCTCGTCCGCTCGGGCCAGGAGCCGGTGGTCGTCAATCTAGACATCGAGCCCGCCGAAAAGCCGGAAGAGGTTCGCTGGATCGATCCGATCCACAAATGAAATATCGCCCGACGCCAAAGAATGTGGCCGACGGTCCGGCAACGCATTCCCTGGATCGGAATCCCTGACGTCGCCAGGCTTCGGCATTTCGCCGCCGACGCTTGGTATAGGCGGATCGGTTCCGGGCAATCTTTCACGATGCCCGGAAATGCATCCTCAAAGCGAGTTCATGTAAGCGCGCCATCCGCCGAAATGCGTGATGTCTCCTGCATTCGAAACGGCATAGGCCTCGCAGAGGAAGCCGGAAACGCTTGAGCCGTCATCCAGCATGATCTTGCCGATGCCGAGGGGCGCGGGAATCTTCTGGACGAAACGGCCAAAGACATCCGGGGGCACCTCCCAGACCTCCACCTCTATGCCTGCCCCCTCAAAGCCCGGCTCCCGGATCAGACCGGGTTTCGCCGGGACCGTCCCGGGAAGGGCAAAAAGCCGGTAATCGCCGGCGGTGCGGCATGCCTTGACGAAATGGCCGCCCGGACCGCTCAGTTCGTGATTGAGCGGCATACCGCTCAGATGCGCACCGACGACGACGAGCGGCACCAGATCTTCGGCAGGGGAAGGTCCTTTGCTGGCTGCGGGCAGGTCGGCGTCCCGGTCGACACCCATGCCGCACCCGGCGGCACGATGCAGCGCCTCGGCAAGGGGCGCCAGCGCATCGTCCGTGAAGGCGGATGAGACCAGCATGACGCCGGCCGGCAGGCCATTGGCGCCGAAGCCCGCAGGCACGGCGATTGCCGCGCAATCCAGCAGATTGGCGAAATTGGTATAGCGCCCGAGCCTGCCGTTCAGAACGATCGGATCGGCCAGCATGTCGGCAACCTTGTAGGTCGTCGGTGCGGTCGGGAGCAGCAGGATATCGGCCTTGGCCCATTCGGCTTCCGTCCGGCGCCGCAGCTCTTCCAGCCGGTAACGGCCGTTGAAGGCGTCGACCGCGGTCTTGCCCTTCGCGCCTTCGATGATGCTGCGCACCGTCGGCTCGAAATCGTCGGCATTGGTCTTCAGGAAATCCTCGACGGCGGCCAGACGTTCGGCCACCCACGGCCCGTCATAAAGCAGGGAAGCCGCCTCGCGGAAGGGAGCGTAGTCGAAGGGAACGATGACGGCACCCAGCGCCCTCGCCCGCTCGATCGTGCGGTCGTAAAGCGCCTCGACCTCGCTGTCGCCGAAGAATTCGCGCTCAGCGCCGTCGAGCACGCCGATCCGCAAGCCGGAGGCAGGCAGGGCCGCCGGCGCGGCGCGGCGCGAGAACGGATCGGTGGCGTCGAAACCTTCCGCCACCTTGCGGACGGCAACGCCATCGCCGACCGTGGCGGCAAAGATGGTGATGCAGTCGACGCTCCTGCAGGCCGGTACCGTGCCGGTGTTCGGAAGCAGGCCGGGCGTCGGCTTGATGCCGACCAGATTGTTGAAGGCGGCGGGCACGCGGCCGGAGCCCGCCGTATCGGTGCCGAGCGAGAAGGCCGCAAGCCCGGATGCGACCGTCACCGCCGACCCGGAGCTGGAGCCGCCGGAAATATACTCGGCATCGAAGACCGAGCGCGGCGCGCCATAGGGAGAGCGCGTGCCGTTGAGGCCGGTCGCGAACTGGTCGAGATTGGTCTTGCCGATGACGATGGCGCCGGCAGCCTTCAGCCTCGCAATCACCGTAGCGTCCTTCTCGGGCTGGTAGGCATAGGCCGGGCAGCCGGCCGTGGTCGGCAGGCCGGCGACATCG
>DASWOH010000229.1:0-20167 GCA_036398815.1 Rhizobium sp.
GCCCGATAATCCTCCAGCCGCATGGTGAACTCGATCGGTGCGACGAGGGCGGGTGTCGGCACATAACCGAAGGCATTGCTCGGCATCTGCGTCACATCGGCCATGACGGTAATGCCGCCACCGGGCCAGACATAGGCGGGAACGCCGCCGCAGGAAACATGGGTGAGCGCGTCCCGAACCGAGCGTGTCAGGCGGACCGGGTTCGTCGTCACGCCGGCCCGAAGGCTGCCGCCGGCGCCGCCGATGAAAAGAACCGAAGTGAGGGCCGGCTCGCAGTTTTCCGCGATGATCTCGACAGATTCCTGCAGCTTGGCGGGAAGAACGGTCTGCAGTTCCGGCCGCAGACTATCATCGAGAATATAATAGCCATACTGCTCACCGGTGGTCGACACCATCAGCATGCGCATGCCGGGCCAGGCCGTCTTGGGATCGAAATCGCCAAGGATGGTCAGGGGATCGGAAATATTGGTGCCGCCCCAGCCGATACCGGGTTCGGCCACCTGGAAATAGCGGCCGGGCGTCGAGCGCCGGCCCTTGATGCGGATGCCGGTTGCCGGCACGTCGAGCAGGCGTCCGGCCTGATGCTCGGAAAGCACGCCGGTAATGTGGTCGTCGACCACGACGACCTCGTCGACATGGCCCATCCATTGCTTGGCAAACATGCCGATCGTCGCCGAGCCGCAGCCGACGCGCATACGGCTTTCCTCGACATCGTTGATCACCGGTGCAGCGCCTGCCTTGATGGTCAGGCTGACCCCGCCGTCGACCTGCATGTCGACGGCTTCGCCATTACAGAGTCTCAACAGCGCGTCGCAGGTAACGCGGCCCTCTTTTTTCGAGCCGCCGGTCAGGTGATGCACGCCGCCAAGCGACAGCATCTGCGAGCCGTATTCGCCGGTCGTGACATGGCCGATGGCTTCGCCATCGACCAGCACAGTCGCCGTTTCCGGGCCGAGAAAGCGGTCGGTGTCGATCTTCACCTTGGCGCCGCAATAGCTGAAGATGCCTTCGGTGACGACGGTCACCATGTCGATGCCGTTTTCCTTCTGCGACACGATGAAGGGGGCAGGCTTGTAATCGGGATAGGTCGTTCCGGCGCCGACAGCGGTGACGAAGCTTCTGGTGGCGTGGACGATGTCGCCGTCCCATTCGCTCTCGCCCGGCTGGGCGAGGAACGGCACGACATTGCCGCCTCCGGAAATGGTGTTTTCGATGATCGTCAGCGGATCGACGCGGATCAGTTCGCCGCCAACATTGGCATAGCGATCACAGGCGCCGGAGCGGCCATCGGAGATGTAGCACATGACGGGACAGGCATCGCAGCGTATCTTGCCGTTCGCGACGCTTTCCACGCGTTGCTTGACCATGGCACTCTCCGTTTTAACGCGGTCGCTCGTCCTGTGGTGCTGCCATCAGCCCATGGACAGATATTTGACCGTCATTGTTCCCATATTTCATTTGTATGCGAATGAGTATCAGCCCGTCTCTCGGTCCTGTCAAGCGAGTGCGGGGAGGTCGGACAAAAATGCTGTCGCCGGGACAGATGCATGTCGCCACAGCCTTCGATTGGTCCGGTTCTCGCAGCGCTGCGGCGTTGACAAATACCGTCTTCAAAGTAGAGGCTTGGGACCTCGAGCGTTTACATCAACACACAATGACGCTCTAATCTTTTGAATCCAGAACAGCTTATCCATATCGCAACCATATGCGCAGATCCGGGGCGGGACAAATGCAGAAATCGCGTGAAGACAGACAATCCGCCGCACCCGAATACCATGTCGATCGGCAGGTCGGGTTCTTCCTCCGGCAGGCGAACCAGCGGCATGTCGCGATCTTCGCCAACGCCATAGGCGACAAGCTGACGACGACGCAATGGTCGGCACTTTCGAAGCTCAAGGAAATCCAGCCTTGCTCGCAGAACCAGCTCGGCCGCGAAACGGCGATGGATGTCGCGACCGTCAAAGGGGTCGTGGACCGCCTGGTGAAGCGCGGCTTCGTCGCAACCGCGCCGGACCGGAATGACGGGCGCCGGGTCGTCCTGTCGCTGACCGAAGACGGCCTCGCCGTCATTGCCTCGAATGTCGGTGCTGCGGTTGCGGCGACCGAGGAGACATTGGCGCCGCTGACCTCCGGCGAACGGATGATGTTCCTGGAACTGCTGCGGAAGATCTGCTGACCAGCCGCCCTGAGCCCTTAATCCCCATCCTTCTGCCTTCGACGGCAACGACAGATCGCATTATCAGTGCAAGGAATGGATTGCGCGTCAAAAATCATTCGTGTACAAATGAATTGAGCGACTAAGGCGAGGGAAGCGGATGAGCTTGTCAACGGAAGAAGCAGTCATCAACGACGGTCAGCAGGCGGGTTCCGCGCCAGCCTTTCCGATCCCCGCCAATGTCTTTGTTCAGACGGTGACCGAGGTCCGGCATTTCACCGACCGGCTGTTCAAGTTCCGCATCACGCGGCCGGCGGAATTCCGCTTCCGTTCCGGCGAGTTCATCATGATCGGCCTGCCGAATGCCGAAAAGCCCGTCTTCCGCGCCTACTCGATCGCCAGCCCCTTCTGGGACGAGGAGATCGAATTCTATTCCATCAAGGTTCCGGGCGGCCCGCTGACGGAGCACCTGCAGAAAATCGTGCCCGGCGACACCGTGCTGATGCGCAAGAAGCCGACTGGCACGCTGGTGCTCGATGCGTTGATTCCGGGCAAGCGGCTCTATCTCCTGTCGACCGGCACTGGCGTCGCACCTTTCGCAAGCCTGATCCGCGATCCGGAGACCTACGAGAAATTCGAGGAAATCGTCCTCATCCAGACCTGCCGCGAGGTGGATGAACTCACCTACATCACGGAAATGGTCGAGACGCTGAAGGACGATCCGTTGATCGGCGAGCTCGTCGGCGAGCGGCTGCGCCTGCATACGACGACAACGCGTGAGCCCTTCGCGCGCATGGGCCGGATCACCGACCTTTTGACCAGCGGCAAATTCTTCGAAGAGACCGGCCTGCCGCGCATCAATGCAGACGAAGACCGAGGCATGATCTGCGGTTCGGCGGCGATGCTGAAGGATACCAAGGCTGTTCTGGAATCCTTCGGTCTTATCGAAGGCGCCAACAATGCCCCGGCGACTTTCGTCATCGAGCGTGCCTTCGTCGGCTAAGCCTTCGATTCGTTCGTCCGTGGTTTGGACGTCGTGTCTATCTCAATCCACCGGGCGGACGGTGCGAGCGCGTTCGATCGCAGCGCCAAGTTCCTGCCATGCGGGCTTGTCGGGAGCAAAGCGGGCGCGCAGATAGGCGGCGAGGTCGGTCAGCTGGCGATCACTCAGGCTTTCGCCATAAGCCGGCATCGACATGATCTCAGACGCATCGTTACCTGCCTTCTCAGCAAGCAACGCCGGAGCCTGCGCCCCGTGCATTACCGTCAGCAGGACATTGTCGGGACGGTCAGCATGAAGGTTGCTGTTGAAGGTGAGCGATCCGAGCGGCGAAGCCTCGGTGTGACAGGTTGAACAGGCACCCTCGAACAGCCGTGCGCCCACCGGCGCGATCCGTGCTGCCGTGGCCTCCGCCGCTTTCACGTTGGTGAGTGTGGCAGTCTGTTGCGCGGCGACACCCTCTTCAGTCTGCGAGAAGCTTGCCAGATACGTCGCCATGGCCTGGATATCGCTGTCCGGAAGCGGAGCGAGCGCCTTGACGACCGCGCCCATCGGCCCGCCGGCGCTGCCATGGCCTTTGGCGGTGCCGGTGCGCAGATAGTCGTAGAGGGCGGTTTGGCTCCAGCCGACGGGGGCGAAACCAGCGCCGTTCAGCGCCGGTGCATCCCAGCCGTCCGCAAGGCCGCCCGCAAGATGGAAGTCACCTTTCTTTTCCGCGCCAAGCGCATTGCGCGGCGTATGACAGGCACCGCAGTGGCCGAGTGTTTCGACGAGATAGGCACCGCGGTTCCAGTCTTCACCTTTCGTTGTATCCGTCGGCACCGTCCGGCCGCCCGTAAAGAGCATGTTCCAGCCGGCCAGCAATGACCGGATGTTGAAGGGAAAGCGCAAGGCGTTTTCGGCGGTCTTTGTGGCAGAAGGTGCCTGCGTCATCAGGAAGGCATAGAGCGCCTGAAGATCGGCATCGGTGGCGCCGGCGAAAGACGGATAAGGGTGGACCGGGTAGAGATGTTTTCCATCACGCCGCACGCCCTGCCGCATCGCCCGTTCGAAGGCCGGATAGGACCAGGCGCCGATACCGTTTTCGGCGTCGGGGGTGATATTCGTGGCATGGACCACGCCGAACGGCGTGTCGAAGGCGCGGCCACCGGCAAAGGGCGTTCCGTCCGATCCGGTGTGACAGACATTGCAGGCGCCAATCGCGGCCGCCAGGCGTCCACGCTCGATCGTGGCGGCGCTGTAGGTGCCGGGGTCCGGTCGCGTGATTTCCGGATAAGCGCCACGCCAGGGCGAGGCGGCGAGAATGCCGCCCGCCAATACGCCCGCGACGATCCCGCCCGCTCCTGAGAACATCGACCCTCGTCGCCACCATGGTTTCTTGATCAGCATCGGAGGAGCGAGTGCCGGCAGCGTTTCACCGAGGGCGGCGAGCACGCGCTCCGGTGTCAGCGGCAGTTCGCGGAACCGGATGCCGGTGGCGTCGAAGACGGCGTTGACGATGGCAGCAGCCGATGGGACCGAGGCGGATTCGCCGGCGCCGCGCGGCTCTTCGTCCTGCCGCAAAAGCATCAGCACGTCGATCTCCGGCACTTCCGGGAAGGTGATGATCGGATAGCCGCCCCACTCGGCGCTTTCGACGGCGGTGCTGGAGAAATCCACCTTCTCCTTCAGCACGCGGCTGGTGGACTGGATGACATTGCCGTGGATCTGGTGGCGCACGCCGTCCGGATTGATCATCATGCCGGAATCCTGGCCGACCGTCACACGCGTCACAGCGATCTCGCCGGTCTTGCGGTTGACGGCGACATCGGCGACCCAGGCAGACCAGGCGGCCGGCGTTCCCGGGAACTTGCCGTGGACATAGAGCGCATAGGCAAAGCCACGGCCATAGAGCAGGTCGCCTTCCCCACCCATCGTTCCCGGTTCCGTGCGCGGCGTCCAGCCAGCACGTTCGGTGACCGCATGGACCAGATCGATTGCTCTCGTATCCTTCAGGTAGCGCAGCCGGTATTCGACCGGATCGACCTTGGCCGCGAAAGCGAGTTCGTCGATATAGCTTTCATGCGCAAAACTGTTCGGCATGGCCGAAACGCCGCGAAACCACGAGGCCCGCGCGATCGGCGGCATGTCCTGCACGGCGATACGCATATTGCTGAAAGCATAGGGCGGGATCGCTGTCCGGTCGCCCATGTCCGATGTTGCCGTGATGTTCGAAGCCTTGCCGGTCAGGATCAGGGCAAGCGTCGGCGACAGGTTCGACGGATAGCGTGTCTCGAAATCGTAGGCCGCCGGGCCGCCTTCGAGATCGAGCCCGCCGCGCACGTCGATCACCTGCGCGGCCCCCTTCGGTTCCCAGCCATGCTCCTGTTCGCGGGTGAGCTGCACGCGCACCGGCCGCCCGACCGTACGCGACAAAAGGGCGGCATCGGCGGTCACGTCGTCGGCGCAATTGCGCCCATAGCAGCCGGCAGCCTCCAGCCGCTCGACAAGGACTGCCTCTTCCGGCATATCGAGAAGAAGCGCCAGATCGCGGCGCATCGGATAGGGGTTTTGCGTTCCCGACCAGACGACCAGCCGCTCCGGGCGCCAATCGGCGACGGCGCAGGATGGGCCGATGGAGCCATGCATCTGATAGGGCCAGACGTAGCTGCGGTCAAAACGCGGAGATGCGCCTTCGAGCGCGCGCTCGACATCGCCCTGATCGGCAAGAATGCGCTTCGTGGCCGGATTATCGCGCAGCGCTTGTTCGGGGTTGTTTAGGTCGGGCAGGAGCGGCGGATCGCGCCATATGACTTCGAGCCGGCGTGCAGCCTCCGCTGCGTTTTCTTCGCGCGTGGCGACGACGCCGACGAAATCGCCGATCGCCACCACCCCGACCAGGCCGGGAATATCGGCGATCGAGGCTTCGTCGACGGAGATCAGGCTGTGGCCGACATGCGGGCCATGGTCGAAGCCGACATAGGGTGGGCGGACGACGCGGCCATGCAGCATGTCCGGCACGCGGACATCGTGGACATAGGTCCATTGCCCCGTCGCCTTGGCGGCGATGTCGTTGCGCCGCTGCGGCTTACCGACGATCCTGTAGTTCTCCACCGGCTTTATCGGCGCGGTGACGTCAATGGCGATCCGCTCATGGCGCCCGGCGATCAGCTCGCCGAAGGGGATCGACCAATTGGCCGGTGCCTCCGGGCGAATGACGCCCTCTTCGATCGAGAGCGTCTGCGGCGGGACACCATAGCGAAGAGCCGCCAACTCGAGAAGCCAGCGCCGCGCTGTTGCCGCGGCCTGGCGCAGCGGGATCGCCGTCACCTGGATCGTTTCGCTGGCGATCGTCGCACCCTGATCGGGTGCCGCCGTCGTGCTGCCAAGCACCATACGGACCCGCTCGAAAGGCAGGTCGAGCTCTTCAGCGACGATCTGTGCCAGAGCGGTCCGGATGCCGGTGCCAAGATCGACATGGCCGTTGAAGGCGCTGACGGTCCCGTCTGGATGAAGGGCGAGGAAGATATCAGGCTGGAGTGTGTCGCCGGGCTTGACCACCAGCAGGATCTCATCCGCTTGGAGATAGCGGGTGCGGGGTGTCTCTTGCGGCGCGCTCATGGCGCATCCTCCGCGATTGCCGAGGAGGGAAGGGCGGCCATCAGTTCGCTGGCACGCCGGGCGGCGGC
Source organism: Rhizobium sp. (assembly GCA_036398815.1). Taxonomy (GTDB): domain Bacteria; phylum Pseudomonadota; class Alphaproteobacteria; order Rhizobiales; family Rhizobiaceae; genus Rhizobium. The sequence goes on from DASWOH010000229.1 coordinate 6,824, forward strand.
GAGGATCTCGATATGCGTGCCGCAGCGACAGAGATGGCGGCTGAGAGCTGCGCGAATGGCGGTCTCGTCCGGCTGCGCGTCGCGAAGAAGCAGCGCAGTGGTCGCGATGATCATGCCGTTCAGGCAATAGCCGCATTGCGCGGCTTGCTTTTCGATGAAGGCCTGCTGTACCGGATGCAGCTTGTCCTTTGTGCCGAGACCCTCGAGGGTGACGATGGCACGTCCTTCGGCAGCTGCCGCCGATATCGTGCAGGCGCGCACGGCGCGCTTGCCGATCAGCACCGCGCAGGCGCCGCATTCGCCGAGGCCGCATCCGAATTTCGGCCCGTTGAGACCGAGATCGTTGCGCAGGATGTAGAGAAGAGGCGTTTCGGGAGACAGGTTGAGTGTGTGGCGGTGCCCATTGACGTCGAGAGCGATCGGACGAGTCTTCACGACGGCTCCCTTCTTGTCACCATCGCAATGGAATCGGCCATCGCTCCTTGTACCGGCAGGATAATCCCGCCAACCGCAGAGGATGGTAAGACGCCACGGGAAACCGAGCGGTCGCCGCCGCGCTTTGTCAAGATTGTCATAGGCTCTGTTCCCAAGGGTCTTAATCGCCCTTCGTTTGTGTACGAATGATTGCCGCGGGGTGGCCATCTGTCAATGGGCAGAGCTTGAAAACTGTGGGATGGTGATGTTGCGTTATTTTTGGTGCGGTGGTGCCGTCGATCCACATGTGAAAGCCGGCCGGGCGGCCAAGGCTGGTCGCGGACGCCCGGTTCGAAGCCGGGCCATTCTGGGTCCCGACGGCGCAGGCATCATTGGAAATTCCAGGTCTGGAGCCTGAGAAATCCGTAGGGAATATCGGGTTCCCCAGCGCGAATAACCGATTGTCTATTGATCCAGCTTTTGGAAAACCGCGGAAAGCAGATTGGAAAGATCGGCTGCTTCCTTGTGACCCAATATGTTCATCACGTCTTGCTGGGCCTTTATGCTGAGGCCTTGCAGTTTCAGGAAAATTTCCTTGCCCTTGTTCGAGCGGAAGATAAGGACCTTGCGCCGGTCCTTGGCATCGGGAGCGCGATAGACGTCGGAGGACGCGACCATTTTGTCGATGATCTTGGTCAGGGTCGGCGAATCGACGAAAATCCTGGCCGCCAGCTCTCCCATCGACATGCCGTCATGTTCGTCGAGCGCTTCCAGAATCCTGTATTGTTCTATGGATAGGCCAACCGGTCTCAGGTGTGCCTCCATGGCCTGCTCGAGCTTGCGGTTGACGCCGCATATGAGGCGCGTCAGTTGCACTTGGTTGGTCCTCAGGTCCGTATATATTCATTTTCAATATTTTCTTTTCCATATAAATTTTCAAACTCAAATGATCAAGCCGGGCGATCGGCCGTTATGCTTAACAACTGAGCATCGGGGGCCGTCATTTTTTGTGCACAATCATCGCCGCCGCCCTTCAAAGGTCCAAATCAGACCGCTTGCGGCGGTCGATGACTGTCCGAAGGGTGCAAAATGCTTGTCGTGGACGGTTGGCACATTTCCTGCTTGCATTACTCCCTGGCGAAGCGAAGAAGATGAAAGGCAACGGTCTTGCTCACGATTCGGCTTGGTCTGCTCACTGCACAAAGTGGTTCGGCGGGATTATGGGCACCGTCTGCCGAGGCCTGCGGCCGTCTGGCGGTTGACGAGATCAACCGTGCAAGCGGGATCTTGCGCCGACCCGTCGAGCTTTCGGTTATCGATGCCGGTCCGACGAGCGAGACCGCCGGCCGCGCGGCGGCGCACGCGATCCGCTTCGATGGCGTTCATGGAATCATTGGCATGCTGCCGAGCTATGCGCGCGAGGCTGTCGCCGCGGCGACCAATGACACGGTGCCGTTTGTCTATACCCCGCAATTCGAGGGCTTCGCGCCGGAGCGGCAGGTCATGACCACCGGGGAGACGGCCGACGAACTCCTGGCGCCGGCGATCAATTGGCTTTCGGAGAAAACGGGCGCCCGCCGCTATTTTCTTTGCGGCAACGATTACGTCTGGCCGCGCTCGAGCCTGTCCATTGCCCGAAAGCTCATCCGCCGCATCGGCGGCATCGTTACGGGGGAGGGCTTCGTTCCCGTCGGCGTGCACGACTATGATGAAATACTGGATCGCATCAAGACGACGCGCACGGATGTTGTCCTGCCCTATTTCCTCGGCTCCGACGCGATTGTTTTCAACCGGGCTTTTTGCGCGGCAGGCCTGAGTTCCAGCGTCTTGCGCTTCACCTCGGCGGTCGACGAGACGATCGTCTATGGCCTTTCACCGCACGAGACGGAAAATCTTTATGTCAGTTCGGCCTATTTTTCATCGATCAGGTCTCGCAATAACGGCGCCTTCCTGGAGCGTTATCGTATGGCCTATGGCGAAAATCCGCCGCCGGCCAATGCGTTCGGACAATCCTGCTACGAAGGCATCTATTCTTTGGCCGCCCTTGTCGAAGAAGCAGGCGGATTCGATACCAGACAGCTCGCGCCTCTCTACGGACGCATCCTGCAACAACGCACTGCTCGCGGCAGCGAGTCGAAAGCGGTGGTCGGCGGGCGTCATCCCGTGCATGTCGCGCGCCTGGACGGCTACGATTTTACAATTCTCACAGGTGCATAAAATAACTTGATTTTTCAAATATTGTATTTTTAAGTATCCCCGCCATAAGCAACAAGGGGAACTTTCCAATGCACCTGTCTCGCCGCCGCTTCCTGCATCGCTCCGCGCTCGCCTCCGCCACGCTCCTTACCGCCCCCATGATCCTTCGTCATTCGGCCCTCGGCGCGGACAACCCCATCCTGATCGGCAGCCTGCACGACCAGTCCGGCCCGATCGCGGCATCCGGCGTGCCGATGGTGCATGCGCTTCAACTGGCGGTCGATGAGATCAATGCGGTAGGCGGCCTCATTGGCCGGCCGGTCAAGGTCGTGCATTACGACACACAATCGAACATCCAGATGTATTCGCAATATGCCCAGCAGCTGGCCCTTAAGGACAAGGTCGCGGTTGTTCATGGTGGCATCACCTCGGCGTCGCGCGAGGCTGTTCGCCCAACCTTCGACCGCTTCAAGGTGCTCTATTTCTACAACGTGCTTTATGAGGGTGGCGTCTGCGACCGCAATACGTTCTGCACGGGCACGACGCCGGCGCAGACCGTCGAGAAGCTGGTGCCCGCAGCCATGAAGAAGGCCGGCAAGAAGGCCTACATCATCGCCGCCGACTATAATTATGGCCAGATCACCGCGAAGTGGATGACCAAATATGTCAAGGACAATGGTGGCGAGGTCGCCTCGATCGACTTCTTCCCGCTCGATGTCACCAATTTCGGCCCGACCATTTCCAAGATCCAGGCGGCTAAGCCCGATCTCATCCTGTCGGCTCTCGTGGGCGGCAACCACACCGCCTTTTATCGGCAGTGGACTTCTGCCGGAATGAAGGGACAGATCCCGATCGCCTCCACCACCTTCGGCCTCGTCAACGAGCCGACGACGCTGGATGCGGCGGAAAGCGAGAATATCCTCGGAGCCTACGGCTATTTCGAAGAGCTCGACACGGCTGCGAGCAAAAGCTTCGTCGAGAAAATCAAGAAGGCTCACCCGGATACGCCCTATATCAGCGAGTTGGCCGCGGCCACCTATGAAGGGGTGCAGTTATGGGCCGAAGGCGTGCGCAAGGCCGGCAGCATCGACCGCGCCAAGGTTGTCGACGCGCTGGAATCCGGCCTCTCCTTCGCCGGACCGACCGGCACAGCCACTCTCGACCACGCGACCCATCACACCACGCGCAACGCCTTCCTCGCAGAGGTCAAGGATCGCAAGTGGAGCGTTCTCGAGAGCTTTCCCGACGTCAAGCCACTCGACACCGCCAGCGTCTGCGATCTGGTGAAGAATCCGGCCGACAACAAGCAATACGTCATCAGCTTCTAAAGCCCGCCGGCGGATTGCGCAGCAAAGCCTGCGCAATCCGCAGTCTTCGCGAGAAAGGAGCTCGATTTTGGACATCTACATCATAGTGGCGCTCGACGTCATTAACGGTACGGCCTCTTTGTTTCTTCTATGCCTGGGATTGGCGATCATCTTCGGGATGATGAAAATCATCAATCTCGCGCATGGCGAATTCATCATGCTCGGCGCCTATGCCACGGTTATTTCCGCCAATGCGGGCATCAACATATGGATCGCGATGCTGGTCGTTGCGCCGCTCTTCGTCGGGCTGGTCGGGCTCGTCGTCGAGCGCTGCCTGATCCGCTTCCTCTACGGACGCCTGGTCGATTCCATGCTGGCGACCTGGGGATTGAGCCTGCTGATCATCGGCATCGTCACGACGATCTTCGGCAATACTATCCAGGGCGTGCCGACGCCGCTCGGCGGCTTCTCCATCGGCGCCTACCGGTCGAGTTATTACACGCTGTTCCTGCTGGCGATGGCGATCATCATGATGGCCTTGGTCTACGCCGTCATGCGCTACACCAGGTTCGGCCTGATCGCGCGGGCCACGATGCAGAACCCGGCCATGGCCAACACGCTCGGCGTCAACCCGGCCCGCGTCTATATGACGACCTTTGCGGCAGGAGCTGCCATTACTGGCCTTGCCGGCGGCCTGCTGGCGCCGGTGTCGGGCGTCACGCCGGTCATGGGCGGCGCCTATGTCGCCAAGGCGTTCATCACGGTTGTCGGCGGCGGCGCGGCCATTCTGTCCGGAACGCTTTCGGCAGCGACCTTGTTCGGCAGCATCAACCAGATCGGCGCCTATCTCACCACCCCGGTCTATGGCGAGGTTATCGTCTTCACCGCCGCCATCGTCCTGATCCGGCTATTGCCTCAGGGCATTTCCGGGCGCTTTTTCAAGGGGAACCTGTGATGACGCCACGTCTTCGCCTGATTGCCCAGACCCTGGCCGTTCTCGTCGCTATCATCGCCGTCGCCATCGCGCCCGGCCAGCTTGAGCTCTTCACATTGATGCAGTTCACGCTGTTTGCCGCCATGGCGGTGCTGTCGCTCAGCCTTGCCTTCATCTGGGGTTTCGGTGGCATCCTGTCTTTCGGACAGACAGCCTTCTTCGGCCTCGGCGGTTATGTCTATGCAATCTCCGCCATCAACTTCCAGGATTCCACGCAAGGCATCATGCTGGCGCTGTTCATCCCGGCGGTGTTTTCGGCATTGCTCGGTTACTTCGTCTTCTACGGGCGGATATCCGATGTCTATCTCGGGGTCATTACCCTGACGGTGACCCTGATCCTGTTCAATGTCATCAACTCGACGTCGGGGGACGAATATCACATCGGCACGGCGATGCTGGGAGGCTTCAACGGCATCCCCGCGGTGCCGACCTTCAACATGCCCTTCGACCCTTCGACCCCGCTGTCGCCGGAACAGTCATGGTGGGTGACGGGCGGCGCGCTCATTGCCGTCTATCTCCTGCTGCGCTTGCTGCTGGCGAGCCCGTTCGGCCGCGTCGTGGTCGCCGTCCGGGAAAACGAGGTTCGTGCCTCCCTGCTGGGATATGACCCGCGCCTGATCAAGCTGGTGACCTTCGTGATCGGCGGCGCAGTCGCCGGATTGGCTGGCGCCCTCTATGTCAATTGGGGCGCCTTCGTCGGGCCGACGATTTTCAGCCTGTCGCTATCGGCCGAGATCATCATTTGGATCACCATCGGCGGCCTTGGCACCCTGCTCGGCCCGATCATCGGCTGCATATTGATCGAATATGCCGTCGCCGCCATCGGCTCGCAGCAGACCTTGAATTCGAACCTCGTTCTGGGCGCCGTTCTCATTTTCTTCGTCCTGCTGCTGCCCAAGGGCTTGGTGCCGACCGTCCGTGATCTTCTGCTGCGGCTCGTCCCGAAGATCGAACCAAAATCAGTCAGTCCAGCTCAGGAATCCTCCGTCCAGCCCGTGGGAGCCAAGTGACATGCCCGAGCCCACTTTGCTTCTCAAGACAGAACGTCTGACCATGCGCTTCGGCGGCGTCGTCGCCAATGACGACATCAACTTCACGCTGGAGGAGATGGAACTCCGCTGCCTGATCGGCCCGAACGGAGCCGGAAAGAGCACCTTCTTCAAGTCGCTCACCGGCCAGCAGACGCCGACATCGGGGACGATCGCCTTCCGAGGGCAGGCGATAGCCGGAAAGCTCCCGCATGAGATCGCTCGCATGGGGATCGGCATCAAGACGCAGGTTCCAAGCGTTTTCAACGGGTTGAGCGTCAGGGAAAATATCTGGATGGCCGCTCGCCGGAAAGCGACCCCGAAAGGGCTCGCGCCCATGGTGGAGAGCGTGCTGGCCCTGATCCGGTTGAGCGACTTCGCTGACAGGGTCGTCGCAACGCTCTCCCACGGCCAGCGCCAATGGGTCGAGATCGGCATGGTGCTTGCCGCCGAACCGGACCTCATCCTGCTCGACGAGCCCGCCGCCGGCATGACGGACGAAGAGACGCTCAGAACCGCGGAAATCATCCGCGACATCAACCAGTCGCGCGCCATTATCGTCGTCGAGCACGACATGGCCTTCATCAAGCTGATCGCCAAGAAGGTCACGGTCTTTCACCAGGGCAAGGTGCTGGTGGAAGACACCATCGACCGCGTGCTTGCCGATCAGAGAGTTCGGGACATCTACCTCGGAAAGAAGGTGGTCGCATGACACAGCTTTTGGGCGTGAAGGACCTGCGATCCGGGTATGGGCGAATTCCGATCCTCGCCGGCGTCGACATGGCCATGGGGGAGGGTGAGTATCTCGGCATCCTCGGCCATAACGGCATGGGCAAGACGACGCTCATGCGTACTCTCATGGGGCATCTGCCGGCAACGGCCGGCACGGTGGAATTCTCCGGCCGCAACGTGACGGGGATGAAACCTTTCGAGCGGTCGAGGCTTGGCATGGGGCTGGTGCCGCAGGGGCGCGAAATCTTTCCGGAGCTTTCGGTCTATGAAAATCTCCGGATGGGGCTCGTAGCCGCCCGGAAGGAGGACCGATCGATCATCGATACCGTTCTTCAGGATTTTCCGCGTCTTGTGCGCCTGCTCGACCGTCGCGGCGGGGCGCTTTCCGGCGGTGAACAGCAACTTCTGGCGCTTGCCCGCTGCCTATGCACCAAGCCGAGGCTCATCCTCCTCGATGAGCCGACCGAGGGCATCCAGCCGTCGATCATCGAGGAGATCGTCGAGACGCTGATTGCGCTGAAGAGCCGCTGGAAACTGTCGCTGATCGTCGTCGAGCAGAACCTCGAATTCATCACGTCGCTGTCCGACCGGATCCTGCATATCCAGAAGGGACGCATCACCGGCGAAATCGATCGAGATGCCATCCTGTCCGGGGAGGTAGGCATGGCCCCCGTTTAGTTTACCGGAGCCGTCCCGGCTCCGTTTCCACCGAAAATCCGACCTCAAACGCTTGTCTTCACAAGAAAGGATGACTCATGTCCATTACCCGTCCAACCGTTGCCGATGTCGTCGAGCTGGCCTCCAGCCTGCACATGAACATGTCCGCCGAGGAGGCCGCCAGCTATCAGTCGCTGATGGGCGGCATGTTCGATGCCTATGATGTGGTCGACTCTCTGCCCAATCCCCTGCCGCCAGCCAAGTATCCGCGTACTCCGGGCTACAAGCCGGGCCTCGAGGAAAACAAATACGGGGCCTGGGCCTACAAGAGCGAGGTGAAGGGCGCATCCGAGGGTAAGCTCAAGGGACGAACCGTCGTCCTCAAGGACAATGTCGCGCTTGCCGGCGTGCCGATGATGAATGGGTCCACGACGCTCGAAGGCTTCGTGCCGGCGGCTGACGCGACGATCGTCACGCGCATGCTCGATGCGGGCGCGACGATCGTCGGCAAGGCGGTCTGCGAGCATTTTTGCCTCTCCGGCGGCAGCCACACCTCGGACCCCGGCCCGGTTCACAATCCTCATCGCATGGGCTATTCGGCGGGCGGTTCCTCCTCGGGCAGTGCGGCACTCGTCGCGGCCGGCGAAGTGGACATGGCGATCGGCGGCGATCAGGGCGGCTCGATCCGGATTCCCGCATCCTATTGCGGCATCTACGGGATGAAGGCCACGCATGGTCTCGTTCCCTATACCGGCGTCATGCCGATCGAATCGACCATCGACCATACCGGGCCGATGACCGCGACGGTGGCCGACAACGCTCTTCTGCTGGAAGTGCTTGCCGGTGCCGACGGTTTCGATCCACGCCAATATGCGCCGAAGGTTTCGGCCTATACCGAGGCCCTGGGCAAGGGCGTCAAGGGCTTGAAGATCGGCTTGCTGAAGGAGGGCTTTGCCGTGTCGAACATGCAGGAGGCGGTTGCCGACAAGGTGCGAGCAGGTGCCGAACGTCTGGCCGGTCTCGGCGCCGAGATCTCCGAAGTCTCCATTCCGGATCATCTCAATGCGCTTGCGGCCTGGAACCCGATTACGCTGGAGGGTTTCGTCGTGCAGATGATGCATGGCAACGGCATGGGGTTCAATTGGAAGGGACTCTATGACGTCGGTCTCTTGGACGCGCATTCGTCGTGGCGGAACAAGGCCGACGACCTTTCGGAGACCCTCAAGCTTTGCATGCTGGTTGGTCAGTGGGGACTTACCCACTACCGTGGCCGCTACTATGCCAAGTCCCGCAATATCGCCATCGCGGCGAAGGCTGCCTATGACGCGGTCTTCGGCCAATATGATCTGCTGCTGATGCCGACCCTGCCTTGCGTGGCAACGAAATTGCCCGAGAAGGACGCGCCGCTGTCCGAGCTCATCGAGCGCGCCTTCGAGATGACCGCGTCCACCAGCCCCTTCGACGTCACCGGCCATCCGGCCATGTCCTTGCCCTGCGGCCTCATGGACGGACTGCCCGTTGGCCTGATGCTGATCGCCAAGGACTACGACGAGAGCACGATTTATCGTGCGGCCAGTGCGTTTGAAGCAGACGGCGACTGGAGGTCGTTCTGATGCACACCATCAGCGCGATTATCCGGGTAAAGGCCGGCGAGGAGGCGACCATGCGTGACGCCCTGATGGCGGTCGCCTCGCATGTGAGCATGAACGAGCCGGAAACTCTTGGCTTCTTCATTTCGCAGAGCGAGGACGATCCGTGCCTGTTCACCACCTATGAACGCTTCGCGGATCGCGCCGCCATGGATCGCCATAACGATTCGGATGCGGTCAGGGCTTTCTTTGCGGTTGCAAGCCCGATCCTGGACGGGCCTGTGACGCTGGTGACGGCGCTTGAAGCGTCGGCGAAGGCCTGATTTTGACGGTCTCAAAGTGCCGGCGGCTCGCGCCCGCCGGCACCAGGGCAATGGTGGCTGTTTGCCGATTTTCCAACGAAAGAACGAGATGATGTTCGATACGATCATTATCGGCGCGGGCTCCGCCGGCTGCGTGGCGGCCCATCGTCTGAGCGCGGATGCGAAGCGAAAGGTTCTGGTGCTGGAGGCGGGGCGGGATGCGCCTGTCGCCTCCGATGTCCCGTCCGACTGGGTGACGATGTTCAACACGGGCGCCGACTGGGGCTACTACACCGAGCCGCAGCCCGGCTGCCGGGGCCGCCGTATCTTCTGGCCACGCGGCAGGATGATAGGCGGGTCCGGTGCGCTCAATGCCATGATCTACATTCGCGGCCTGCCGTCGGATTATGACGCCTGGCAGGCGATGGGCTGCACCGGCTGGGGTTGGAAGGACGTATTTCCGGCCTTCCTCGCTGCCGAGAGCAACGCCGATTTCCAGGCCAATCCCTATCACGGCAATGACGGGCCGCTTCATGTCGGCAATGTGCCCTATGTCGACAGACATGAGCGTCTATGGCTCGAAGCCGCCCAGGCGGCCGGTTTTGCGTTCAACCCGGATTTCAATGGCGAGAGCCAGGAGGGCGTCGGTCTCTTCCAGTTCACGATCCGCAATGGCGAACGATGGGGAACCGGCAAGGCCTATCTGCGCCCCGCTCTCGAACGGCCGAACCTGACCTTGAAAAAAGGCGTTCTCGTTACCGGCCTGATCATCGAGAAGGGCCGCGTCGTCGGCGTGAACTACCTGGTGAACGGCATTCCGGAGACATCCTATGCGGCAAGCGAGGTGGTCATGGCGGCCGGGGCTATCGGGACATGCCAGATCATGATGCTGTCCGGTATCGGCCCGGCCAAGGAGCTGGAAACGGCAGGCGTTACGCCGGTTCACGATCTTCCCGGCGTCGGCAAGGATCTGCAGGACCACCTGAATATCCCGATATCATTCTACACCCGGGAGCCGATGGGGATCGGGGCGTGGACCCCGGAAATCCTCGACGATAGCTTTGTGGAGTGGCGCGACCATCGAAGCGGCATCCGCACTTCGCCCTGGGTGGCGGCGGGTGCTCACGTCCGCAGCCGCGAGGGCATCGAGCCCGATCTTCAGCTTTACGGCGCCATCAGCCCGCATCGCGACTATGCCCGTTTCCTCGGCGGCCGATCCGGCATCACCGCCCATTGCGTGCTGCAGCGGCCGAACAGCCGGGGCGAGATCAGGCTGCGTTCGGCCGACCCCACGGAGTATCCGGCGATCGATCCGAAATATTTCATTTCCGATCCCGGCGGGACGGACCTTGCGACCATGATCGCCGGCGTGCGGATCAACCGCGATATCCTCGCCCAATCGCCGATGAGGGAGCTCATCGACTATGAGCTGTCGCCGAGCGCGGAATGCGGGACGGATGCCGAGATCGCCGATTATGTCCGTGGGCATATGACGACACTCTACCATCCTTCCAGCACCTGCCGGATGGGCATCGACAGGCTCGCCGTGACCGATCCCGTCACCATGAAGGTGCATGGCCTCGACGGCCTGCACATCGCCGATGCATCCGCCATTCCGAAAATGGTGTCCGGCAATCTCAATGCGCCGACGATCATGGTTGCCGAGCGTATCTGCCAGAAAATACTTGCGGCTTGAGGAGAACGAAAATGACCGCTGTTTCCACCCATGCGACCTGGCACCAGAAGGCCGAAAAATTGAAGCCCGAGGGAGGGTTGTTCATCGACGGCACGCTCCTGCCGGCAAGGTCCGGCAAGCTGTTCGAAAGCATCAATCCGGCGAACGGCACGGTGATCGCCGAAGTGGCCCAGGGCGATGCCGCCGATATCGATCGCGCCGTCGCGTCCGGCCTGAGGGCCTTCAAGTCAGGCGCCTGGTCGCGAAAGGCGCCGCGTGAGCGCATGGCCGTGATGCTGCGCTTTGCCGATCTTATCGAGGCGCATCGCGAGGAATTCGCACTGATCGACACGATGGACATGGGCAAGCCGATCAGCGAGATGCTGAGCGTGGATATTCCGCTCGCGCTCCTCTGCTTTCGCTTCACCGCCGAATGCATCGACAAGGTGCAGGGAAGCGTGGGCGCCACGTCCTCCGATGTTCTTTCCTATGTGCTGCGCCAGCCGCTCGGGGTCGTCGGATGCATCGTGCCCTGGAACTATCCCCTGCTGATGACTGCGTGGAAGATCGCCCCCGCGCTGTCGGCCGGCAATTCGGTGGTGCTGAAGCCGGCTGAGCAGTCGCCGCTGTCGGCCGTTCTCCTCGCGCGCCTTTTCGTCGAAGCGGGAGGCCCCGAGGGCGTGTTCAATGTCGTCAACGGGTTTGGGCCGGAGGCCGGCAAGGCGCTCGCCATGCACCGCGACGTCGAGAAGATCGCCTTCACCGGCTCGGTCGAGGTCGGCAAGCTGATGATGGTCTATTCCGGCCAGTCGAACCTCAAGAAGGTCTCGACCGAATGCGGCGGCAAGTCTCCGCATGTGATCATGGCCGATGCCGCCGATCTCGATGCAGCCGCCTCCTGGGCGGCCATGGGCATTTTCGGGAACCAGGGCGAGGTCTGCTGCGCCGGTTCGCGCATTCTCGTGGACAGAAAGATCCTCGGGGATTTTATCGACATCTTCCGCGAAAAGGCCGAAACGGGCTATCGGCCGGGTGATCCGCTGGACCCTAACACCAGCATGGGTCCGCTGGTCGATTTCAGCCAGCAAAAGCGGGTATTGAACTATATCGGCATCGGCAAACAGGCCGGAGCGGAATGTGTGCTCGGCGGCGATATTCCAGAAGGGCTGGAAAAGGGCGCCTTCGTTTCACCGACAATCTTCACCGGCGTCAGCAACCAGATGACCATTGCCCGCGAGGAGATCTTCGGCCCCGTCGCCAGCATCATCGCTTTCGATGGTTTCGAGGAAGCCGTTTCGATCGCCAATGACACCAGCTTCGGCCTTGCCGCCGGTATCTGGACCTCGGATCTCGGCAAGGCGCACCGTTTCGCTCGCGATGTGGAGGCCGGGATGGTCTACATCAACAGCTATATGAACGGCGACATGCAGCTTCCCTTCGGAGGCTGGAAGGAAAGCGGCAACGGCCGCGACAAATGCATGGATGCGCTCAATTCCTACACCCAGACCAAAGGCGTCTGGGCGACGGTCGGGTAAGCGCGTTCTTCGAGGAGCAATGCTGGCGGACCGCAGACCCACGCCGCTCGAGAGAGTTCGGCGTGGGTCTGTGCCTTTGCATCATGCGGATGCTTCCGTCTCCTTCGGGAGCCGGGTTGCGCGAGAGCTCGACGGCTCCATCAGGATTGCAGATGGAGCGGAGTTTCGCCCCATCTGCCGGTTGAGTCAGCCGTAGTGCTCGTTCCTCACTCGACGTCGAACTTGACGCCCTGCGCGAGCGGGAGAGTGCGGCCGTAGTTGATGGTGTTGGTGGTGCGGCGCATATAGGCCTTCCAGGCATCCGAACCGGATTCGCGGCCGCCGCCGGTCTCCTTCTCGCCGCCGAAGGCCCCGCCGATCTCGGCGCCGGACGGGCCGAGATTGACGTTTGCAATGCCGCAATCCGAACCGCGCGCCGAAACGAAGGTCTCCGCCTCGCGCATGTCGTTGGTGAAGATCGACGACGACAGACCCTGCGGCACGGCATTGTGCAGCGCCAGAACCGCGTCGAAATCGCTGTACTTCATCACATAGAGGATCGGCGCGAAGGTTTCGTGTTCGACCGGGCCGATCTGCGCCGGCATCTCGACCAGCGCCGGGCGGACGTAGAAGGCATCGGCCGAACCGTTTTCGACACGCTCGCCGCCGGTCACCTTGCCGCCGGCGGATTTCGCTTCGCCAAGGGCTGCCTGCATCCTGTCGAAGGCCTGTCTGTCGATCAGCGGGCCGACCAGCGTGCCCTGTTCCAGCGGATTGCCGATGGTGACGGAGCTGTAGGCCTTCTGCAGACGCGGCACGAGTTGATCGTAGACGCTCTCATGCACGAAGAGGCGGCGCAGTGTCGTGCAGCGCTGGCCGGCGGTGCCCATGGCGGAAAAGGCGACACCGCGCAGCGTCAGGTCGAGATCGGCCGTC
>DASWOH010000230.1:0-11352 GCA_036398815.1 Rhizobium sp.
TTGGACCTGACCTGCGAACACCATACGGGCTCGCGGCATATGAGAAAGCCGCATCACAGGCCGGACACATGTCAGCACCCGACAACGCGCAAATGCCGACTAAAGATTCCTCTTGCCAAACGGGCGTCTACACATGGTGCACGGATCCGTCCGGCCGGCCGCTATTGTGCAAAGACAGTGAAAGTTTCCGTCGCCGAACGGGAGGTTTGCCTGCGAGCCGCCCATCCCCGTCACATCGGCTGGGAGGAGTTCATGGAGAACCAAAGGCAATTAGCTGACAATATCAACATCAACCGCTACGAAGCCGGTCATTCAGGTGTACCGCGCAAGGGGCAGCCTTGCTACAGGGCATTGCGGTGCGCGGGCGGTGCGGCCGCCGGATGTCAATGAGGTCTTTGCGGAGGAACGGCTCGCGGTATGGCCGTTACCATTACTTTCTTCCGCTCCGTTGTCTAACTGCGACGCCACACCCGATGCCATGCCTTCAACATCTTGCGTTTCGATGACGTGCCCACGTTCTGCCTAAGCCGTCTACGATTGGTAGCTCAACTCTGCAATCCTTCGGCCTGTATCGTCAAATACCAGTACGATTGCATCTCGATATTCGGCCTCGGAGCCGATTTCGTTGGCTATCCGCTGGCCATATGTCATTGCGGATGCGATGGTGGGATGCTCCATTCCCTTACGGTCCGGGCACCACAACCTGTTCGCCAAGATTTCGAAGAAATATCGTTTGCTCATCATGTTCTTGCTTTCCGCAGCAGCATGGAACGTCTTTGCACTTCAGTGCCGTCGGCTGAGGGGCGGCATGTAACGGTCGCAGCAGCCTTACAATCTGAAGCTTTACGCCATGGAATAGCGGGTTGTACGCTCTGCGTTCAATGAAATGTAGTCGCACTCAGTTCAATACAAAAAGCTGCTATTATGGACGACCAAAGGCATTGATCGACGAGAATGAGCAGCCGGAGGGAGCAACCTCATCAACAAGCTTAAAAAAGGATGCCTCCAGGGCAAATTCGCATTCGGCCTGATATTCAGGGTCTGAAGAATCTGTGGTGGGACGGTGAATCCTGGCTCCCGCCATCACATTTTCTGCCCGTCAGTAGCCTCGAGCTCATTGAAAGATACCAACAGCCGCGACAATGAGCGCCAAGACAAAAATGGAAACAAGAAGCCAGCGCGCGTCATATACGCTGTTAGAATTTACCTCTTCGCTTGGTTGTCTATTTCTCATCATTGACAGCTCCTGATCGATATCACTCTTGTTGGCTTCGTGTTGACTCGGCCTTCGGGGAGCGGCCGGAGCAACGCTTCTGTAGTCGGCCCAGCCGGCACCTCGTATGCCGGCTGGACCGCCCACCGCCTTGACCAACACGAAGATGATCCAGGCGAACATCGAAAAATTTACAACGACGATGATGAGATTGGCGCGGGCGAGGACCGTGCCCTGCCCGACGCTGCAATACAGTTAGGAGTACGCCTCTTCTCGCCCGAAGTGCTTCACCAGCAGATAGTAGAAGACCGCGCGATACTTGTGACGATTGGACCGGCCGTACTGGTCGACCGCCGCCTCAATCCCGGCGTCCAAGGCTGCATCGGGAGATAGTCCAAGTTTCTTAACGAGAAAGTTCCTTTTGATCCGTTCCATCTCCTCCTTGTCCGAGGACGAAACGATGGATGCGTCACTATCGTAGATCGCCGGGCCACAGCCCTTCGTCACCTCCGTAAGCAAGTCCATATCCACCGACGCACCGCACTTCTCCTTCAGGTCCGCCGCATATTTGGTAATCAGTTCGTCGCGTTTACTCACGTCATGTCTCCAGTTTTGAACCGAGGTCGATGCGCTCGGTCGGTGCGGCGCGATCGCCAAACCGCAAATCCCGCACCGTCGCCGGCCAGTTGCTAAAAGCTACCGGCCGCGGCCGGTGCTTCGATTGGGAAATTCACACCGCTAGCTTGTGATCATCCTGAAGCGCTCCCCATGACTATCCAAAAGCCCCATCGAAACCCGGCTCTTGTCGTAGTTTAAACTCACAACTCCAAGTGAGTTGATGAATGTTTGCCAGCTTAGATGGTTCCGCGAGAGGAGACATATGGCGAAAGTCAGAATCGATGATGACGAAAGTCATATTCGCTTGCAGCCAGCTTACGCCTTACCTAAAGTAGTCGAGCTTCATTTGCGCATAGATTTGGGAACGAATGATTGATCTGAGTGCTGAGTTACTGTCGGCTGCTGAAGCCGACATTATTGGGCTCGCCATCATCGGAGCTGACAGGACCATTCGGCAAAAGGTTGGCGCCCTAGTCGAGTGGCTTCCCGCAGTTGGAGAAGACAGTTGTCAATGTATGCTGTTGGTTGGGATGGAGGCCGAATTGGCAGCGCTGTCAGAAGGACGGCGGGGAGTAATCACTCTTTCGCGGGTGCGTGGCGCATCACCCGGACTGGACTTGCCGCTGACTGCGGTTATCCTTTGGAACAAGGATCGGCTGCATTATGTCGTGGTTGTCATGCCCGACTTTGCCGCGCGCGAAATTGAAACCTTGATTGAAAGTGAGCGTCGTACTCGACGGCTGATAGAGCAACAGCTCGAAGCGGCAAGCTCGGAAGTACACTTTGCCTCCCTGGCGCGAACGCGCCTTCGCCTTGCGCGAGACCTTCACGACACGCTGGCGCATTCCATTATTGCGCTTCTGACCCAAATTCGACTGATCCGCCACTTTCTAGCGACCGATCCCGCCCGTGTAGCCGACGGCCTTGCGATAGCGGAACAAGCAGCCATTAACGGCCTGACGCGCGCGCGCAATGCTATTGCCCGTTTGCGGATGCCAGACGAGCCTGAGTTGACGCCCGACATCGAGAGCATGCTATCCGATTTTGCAAAGCAGACGGGCACTCGGGTATCAATCGATATTGATGACGAGTTACGCGAAGAGCTGTCCAATCACGGATCGACGATCCAGCGCATTGTGTATGAGGCGCTGCGCAATATCGAACTGCATGCGAAGGCGCAGCATGTTCAGTTTCGTGCGGCCGTAGAGACGGATACCGGTGGCAAACGACTCATTGTTGAAATCCATGACGACGGCCAGGGATTTGATCCGGCTATTCCCAAGTCGGAGCATTTCGGGCTGATCGGAATGGCCGAATTTGCGGCACTCGCCAACGGGAAATGTGTTGTTGAAAGCGCATGTGGAAAGGGCACGCTGGTTCGTATATCGTTGCCTGCGCCCCTCCTCTCGACAAGGCAACCGCCAAATACGTCCGCAGACGCCGGGCGTCGAAATGCGGGAGTATCGAAAGGATGACGGCACACACCGAATCGACGGAGAAGCTCCGTGTGCTGATTGCCGAAGATCAGACTTTGATCAGGGAAGGCCTTGTCACCCTTCTCGCACAACAGAACGACGATTTCGAAATCGTCGGCGGGGTGGCCGACGGCGAACAGGCAATCGAGTTTGCGCGTCGATATCGGCCTGACGTCATTTTGATGGACCTGCAGATGCCGCGTATCGACGGCATCATCGCAACCCGGCGGATTCTCCGCGAGTTTCCGAATATCAATATTGTCGTCTTGACCACTTTCGAGACGGACGATCTGATCTTTGAGGCCGTCAGCGTTGGCGCTAAGGCGTACCTGCTGAAAGATACCAAGATCGACGAAATCGCAGCAACGATCCGGGCGGTAGCGAGCGGCCGGTCTATGCTTTCACCGACCGTGGCAGCACGTATTCTCGACGAATTCAAGCGGTTGCGTCCACGGAACATGCCGGCAAACCTGTCTGTTCAAGATACTTTGACGACACGTGAGAATGCAATTCTCAATCTCATTATCGAAGGTAAGAGCAATCGCGAGATCGGCGGGCAACTGCATCTGGCCGAAGGAACGGTGAAGAACTATGTGAGCGCGATCCTGGTCAAGTCCGGGGCCAAGAACCGGACGGAACTTGCCATGAAAACGATAAATTAACTGAAACTTAGCTATAATCTTGCAACGTGCGTCCTATTTTTTTTCCAGATTGATCATGCGGTAATAAACTGTTTGATTATCTCAAATGCGAATTATCTAAACTTCGGTAACTTCAATCTTGCCGGATAAGCAGGGACATCCATGACAGGCAACGAACAAAATCGAAAGAGTTCAGCTAATGTCGCTTCAGCGAAGGAGCAGGAAGTGACGGTGAATTCAGAAACGACGATTGATCAGGTCCGTGATCTCTTGTTCGGCGGAGCTCAGCGGTCGATCGAAAGCAGACTGGCCAGTTTGCGCGAAGAGATGCTGACCGCCATCAAGCAGCAGCAGACGGAATTTGCAAAGGAGCTTGCAACCGTGCAGGCGAAGATACAGGAACTCGAGCGGACAACGGAAGAGAACCGTCTGGCTTCGCATCGAGATGTCGGGGCCGCAATTTCGGAGCTTGGTGCAACCATCAGCAGGCTGGGGTCTGGCAGCACAGGAAGATAGCATGGCCCGTGCTACTGGCCATAATTCCGAGATCGAGCGCCTCAAGACATTGCTCTTTCAATCGGAGGCAACTCGCCTCGATACCCTGGAGGCGGATATCACCGTCCTCCAGAAATATCTTGGGGGCGCCGATCGCCTTGAAGTGGCGACCGCAGACATATTGGTCGCCGCGCTGGCGCGCGCGGAGGTCAACCGACCGCGCGAACTCGCGAACGCCATCGCACCTTCTGTCGTTTCGGCAATCAGAAGCGAAATTGCGAATTCACGTGAAATGATGGTAGAAGCACTCTACCCAATTACCGGGCGGCTGGTCAGTGCAGCTGTAGCTAACGCATTCAAGCAACTCGTCGCGCTTCTGGAGCAGCGTCTCAACACCCTGACTTCAACGGAGCTTTGGATCGGTCGCGTCAAATCCCTGGCAACCGGTCGTCCGATCAGCGAATTTGTGTTGGCAAATTCCAATCCGCCGCGCGTGCGCCGGTTGCTGCTTATCGAACGTGGCGCTGGACGCCTCGTCGCGGAATGGACACAAGAGGGGAGCCACGACGAACGGGCGGACCTGCTGAGCGCAATGGTCGCGGCGATCCTGGAATTCTCCATTCAAGCCCTGGCTGGCGAAGGCAATCTGCAGAAGCTCGATTTCGGCGGAAGAGAGATCACGCTCAGCGCGTCGCCACGCTTCATCCTGGCGGCCGAATGGACCGGCCTTCTGCGCCCCGCCGACGAGGCCAGGATCAGTTCGCTTTTTCTTGACGAAATCGAAAGCATCGATCGCGACACCAAGAGCGATGCCACCACGCTCGCCTCACTGGCGGCTGCCATAGAGGCCGATCCCCATCCTGGCAAGAACACGAGCCGGAATGGCAAGCTTATTCTATTGACGCTCGTTGTCCTCGCCGCCGCCTTCCTCATCTGGCTAGCCGCGGGACTCATAACTCAAACGATGCTGGAGCGCCGAACGACTGCCGCCTTGGGACAGCTCGTCGAAGAGCAGCCGCAGCTGGCACCTTTTCCGCTTCACCTGAATTTCGACCATAGTAATCGAAACCTCACGGTTTCCGGCATTGAGCCAAGTAATGTAGATATCAATCCTGTCATCGACGTGCTGGCCAGGGCCGCCGCCCCATATCAGGTCGTCGACCGGATCGGCATTGTGGCCGGATTGGAACAGTCCTCGGCATTGCGTTCCGATATCGCGGCCATGCAGCGCACGCTCGATCAGCTACAGACAAGCACAGAGGAAATGCGTGCTGCGAATGCTGCGGAAGTTCAGTCCAGAAATCAGCAATTTGCCGGCTTGAGCAAGCAATATGTCGATCAGCAGTCTCGCCTCCAGGCGAGCATTGAGGAAACGCGTGCCACGATTGCCGCAGAAGTGGATTCCCGGAAACAGCAATATGCCGGGTTGCAGACCCTCGTCGACTCTCCAGCCCAACGGCTTGATCGCTTCATGGCCACAACGGCGATTTTTTTCGGCCGGGGTAACGAATTTTCCAGTGCCGAGGAAGCAGACCGACAGATTCTGCAGTTAGTGACGTTACTTGCAGGGAACGATTTAAGGATCCGAATTGTCGGCTATGCCGACGAGAGTGGATCGGAGCAAGGCAACAAGATGCTGGCTGGCAAGAGAGCCCAAGCGATAATGCAGAGGTTGATCGTCTTGGGAATTGCGCCTTCCCGCTTGTTCGTTGTTTCCCGCTCGGCAGCAATGCCGATTTCTGACAAGATAGATGCCGACGGTAGTGCAAACCGCCGGGTCACTTTCGAAAATGTGTTTCAAACAGAATCCACACAGTGATGCTTACAGCGAAGGTCATGCTGCTTGGCGATATGGGTGTTGGCAAGACATCGATCTTGTACCGGCTCGTGCATGATCGCTTCGACGGGCAATACAAAACGACATTGGGTGTGGAGGTTCTCAGCTATGATGTCCCCGCCCTTGCCATCGACGGAGGCGAGCCGATGCGCCTGGTGCTTTGGGACACGGATGGCGATTTCGGCACGCGCATATTCGACACCGTTTATGTGGCTGGCGCCTCCGCAGCGATTATCGTAGCCGACGTGACGCGGCCGCAAACGGTCACACGCATGAACGAATTGGCCAGCGGCTTCGAGTCAAGATTCCCGGGAAGGCCATACAAGGCCCTTGTGAACAAGATCGATCTCGCGGAAGCCGCAGGCAGCACGGCGCAGATCGAAAAGCTTGCGCAGTCAAATATCAAATCAAATATCAAATTTGTGAGTGCAAAGACCAGCACCGGGATTGCGGAAGCCTTTGCCGAGCTCGGGGAAACGATACGTCGTCGACGGTTCTAGCTGTCTGGATCAGCCGGACCATTCCATAACCACCTCCAACCCCGCGCAAGATGAAAGCTTCGCGTTTCCGCCGGTTCTACCACCGCGCCACTTGGCGTATTCAAAACCGCCGGGGCTCTCTTATGTTCGTTTGCAAGCTCTCTCGTCATGCCTCTTTCCTTTCCGGTTTTGACGACCGAAGCAGATGCGTGAAGCTGTTGAATAAAGGAGGAGACAGGGCATTTAGACGACGGCTGGCACACTCTTATGCGCGGGTTGGATACCGCATTTCCGTGTGTTCGTCTGGGACTGCCTCTGTCTAATCTCGGGCTTGGAATTTATCCGCCACATAGAGCCTGCGAGGGTTCCCCACCGGAGCCCTGCCTCCATCTTTGTCCAACAGCAGATGATTTCAATTTTTCCGTTAAGCGTTGCTCTTCAAGCTAGCCAATGGGGGCTGGAAGCTGGCCAATGGGGAGGCTAGCCTTCTACTGTGGGAGTGACCTCCTGCCCAATCGCCCATAGGAACGCTGCCATTTCTCGGGCAATGGCGGTGACCGCGACAACCTTCGGCTTGCCTGCCGCCATCAGTTTTCGATAGCGCGCGCAAAGCCGCACCTGGCCTTTCCAGGCAATCTCTCGAACGGTCCTTGGCAGGCCCTCGAGCCGTGCCTGGATCTTGGGACTTACGCGAGCTGGGAAGCGATACGTCCAAGCCCCTTCAATGAGGACCCGACGCGCCCTTGTGTTGCCCGCCTTGGTGATCCCACCACGCTTGACCCTTTCGCCGGTCGAGCGTTCGGACGGCACAAGACCGAGATAGGCCATCAACTGGCGAGGATTATCAAAGCGCCTGATATCGCCGATTTCGACGACAAAGGTGACCGCTATCATGAACGCGACGCCGCGCATAGCTTGATAGGCGGCCACAACCGGGGCCATCGACCAGGATGCCGCGGTTTCGACCACCAGCATGGTCAGCCTATCCAGACGCACGCCGGCGTCCTCGATGGCCTGGCAATATTCCGCCAACAGGATGTGGTGGGCGGGATGATCGAAGGCCTGGCATGTCAGCCATCGGACATGGGCACGCGTCCATGGCGTGCGGCCGGTATAGATCCGGCCGTGACGCAGGAGAAAAGACTGAAGTTGCTGACGCGCCTGCTTCAGCGCGTCGTTGGCGGCCTCGCGAGCCCGCACCAGGTCACGGATCGCCTCATGGCCTTCGTCCGGAACCCCCAGACCGCGGTCAGCTCGCCCGGTGCAGGCGCGCCAGACTCACGGCATCACGGCGGTTGGTCTTCACCCGGCCGCCCGCACGCTTGGGCACCAGGGACGGCGCCACAACCACGCAGTCAAAGACCGTAACCGGTCGGGCCCGCTTCGTAGCAAAAGTGAAGTTCGGCTCCACGCCTGGAGAGTTTGTTGACCATCGACGCGACCGACGCAGGTTCCGACGAGATGTCGCCGAAAAACCGCCCCTCGCCGTTGCGCGATCCGTCGGCAACGGCCACCGAAATCTTCAGCTTGGATGTATCCAAGCCGATGAAAATTACGCTATCCCCTTTCATGGTTCGCCCTCGATAAGCGTGGGGCTCGGCTCCGGCCTATCCAGAGCACCCCCCGATTTTAGCTTATCGCGGGGGCGGGCCACCTTCACCCCACGAACATACGGTCTAGTCGCCGCTGGATGAAACTTCCATGGCAGGTCATCTTGCTAGGCATTTCACGACCATGTTTGTTGGTCGTTTCATGTGCAAACGATAACGCAAGCCTCGGCCGAGATGCATTCAGTAGGCGGTGAAGTAAAATGATCGTAATCGATCGATCGCGGAGGACGTTTAAATATGGTACGAATAGACTTGCTGCGCGCTTTCGTCATTCTGGCGGAAACCAGCAACTATACCGTCGCTGCGCGTGGGCTTGGCATGGCACAGCCGACGTTGACGAAGCAGATCAATCGGCTTGAGGACATTCTAGGCCATCAACTCTTTCATCGATCGCGTCAAGGAACCGAACTTACTGACTTCGGCCGGCAATATCTGAAGGAAGTCCAGCCGCTGATCCGGGAGGCGGATCGGATCTGGGAATACGGGCTGCGGATGGCTTCGGGCGATACGGGGCAGCTTTCGATCGGCTTCACCTTTTCGACGCTCGCCACGATGAGCCGCGCGCTGATCGCCTATGAACGGGCCTATCCGCAGGTCGATATAGCGCTTCACGACATCTCGTCGCAGAGCCAGTTGCCGATGGTGCGCGACCATAGGCTCGACGTTGCATTTGCCCGCTGGCCGGGTGCGGCGGATCTGGCCTCGCAGGTCATTGCCCGCGACAGGCTTGCCTTTGTTTACCCGGTAGAACTCGCCGCGACAGTCCAGTCAATCGACAGTCCCGCGGCGCGCGCCCTTCCTTTCATTCGCCTGAAGAGGACCATCGCGCCCGGCTTCGAGGCGGCGGTACAGCGGCTGTTCGAATGGAAAGGCATCGAGCCGTCGCTCACTCACTACGTCAACGAAAGTCTCGTTCAACTCGGCATGGTGACTTCGGGCCTTGGCGTCGCGATCATGCACGAATCCGCGTTGAAGGGCATCATCGACGACCGGCGGCTGGTGTCGCAAGGCATCGAAGGGCCGGGCCTTGTCTGGCAGACCGGCATGTTCTGGCGCAAGGACGAAACCAAACCCGTCGTCCAGAACTTCCTCGCTGTCGCCCGCGGCGTCGCGAATACGGTTTCGAAGTAGAAGCCATGCTTATTCCAAAAGTAATCACGCTGCTAAAATCTTTGCCGTTTAATGGGATTGCGTCCTTGCACATAATCCTTCGATTATATGCCAAACCACAGCGCCAGGACGCGACATGCCGAAACAGATGCACCTTGCCGCTTTCATGAATGCGGGACCGATGGGAACCACGGGATGGCGCCACCGCGATGCCGATCGGGATTTCATGAAGGCGAGCTATTACCGCAAGGTCGCCCGTCTCCTCGAAGACGCGCGCTTCGATCTGGCCTTCATTCCAGATGCCCTTTCGATGCCGCGTTCACTGGGCGGGTCCTTCAAGCCGGCGATCGAATGGGGTTCCGGCACGCCGCGGCTCGATCCCATGACAGCGCTCGGCGTCATGGCCGGCGTGACAGAGCATCTTGGCCTCGCCGCGACGATCTCTACCGGCTACCATGAACCCTATAACCTTGCCCGCACGCTCGGCACCTTCGACCACATGACTGACGGCCGCGCCGGCTGGAACATCGTCACCTCCTTCCAGGATGCCGAAGCGCAGAATTTCGGTCAGGACAAGCTGCCGTCGCGCGATGCCCGCTATGCCCGCGCCGAGGAGGTGGTGGCCGCCACCGCGCAGCTTTGGGACAGCTGGGACGACGACACAATATTCCAGGACAAGGAAAGCGGCCGTTTCGGCCATCCGGAGAAAGTCCGCTCGGTGGATTTCAAGGGCGAGTACATCAGCACGCAAGGTCCGCTCTCGGTGCCTCGCCCGCCGCAGGGCTACCCGCTGCTGATCCAGGCCGGCGCCTCCCCGCGTGGCCGTGATTTTGCTGCCCGCTGGGCCGACGTCATCTTCTCCAGCAACGAGTCGCTTGAATCGGCGATTGCCTTCTACAAGGACATCAAGCAGCGGGCTGCTGCTTTCGGCCGCAATCCCGACCAGATCAAGATTCTTTGTGCCGCCACTGTCGTGGTCGGCGAGACGGATCAGGAAGCGATGGCCAAGCATGAGGCCTTTGCTGAACTTGTTCACCCGCTGGCAGGTCTGTCGCGGCTCGCCTATCACGTCAATGTCGACCTGACGAAATACGATCTCGACGGCCCGCTTCCGACGCTGGAAGAGGTGGGCGTCCAGGGACACTACGAAGAAGTCGTGGAGTTTGCCCGCAGCCGCAACCTCAGCGTCCGCGAGATCGGCCGCTGGTATGGGGCGAGAACCGAGGGCAACATGATCGGCTCGGCGACAACGATCGCCGATAGCATGGAAGCGTGGATGGACAACGGCGCCGCCGACGGCTTCATGATCCAGGCAACCCACCTGCCTGGCGCCTTCGAGGAATTCGCCGCCGCTGTCGTACCGGAATTGCAGCGGCGCGGCCTGCACCGCACGGAATATGCCGGCGCGACCACCCGCGAGATCATGGGGCTCGACCGCCCCGCACGCGACGAATGGAAAAACCGTGTCGAGCGATAGCATGCTAAGAACCGCTTTGTCGCCGAATGCGCCCCTGGTCGAAGCGAACTGGCTGAGCGAACACCTGAACGACGCAATCGTGCTCGACTGCTCGGTCGAACGCATCGAGGGCGCGCAGGGGGAGACGTTTTTTGCGCCAGGCCACGCGCTTTTCGAGCGCGGTCATATCCCCAATGCCCGCTTCGCCGATGTACTGGGCGCGTTTTCCGATCCGCGCGCGCCCTATCCCTTCACCTGCCCGACCCGGACCGGAATCGAAAACGCGGCGCGTGAGATCGGAATCGACAATGACAGCATCGTCGTCGCCTACGACACGCTGGGCGGCGCCTATGCGGCGCGGCTCTGGTGTGTCTTCACCGCCTTCGGTTTTTCCAACGTCCTCGTCCTGAACGGCGGC
>DASWOH010000231.1:0-43014 GCA_036398815.1 Rhizobium sp.
ACATGCACATCCACACGCGGGATTGTCGCAGCGATCGCCAATTATCTTGCCGACCAGGGCTGCAACATCGTCGACAGTTCGCAGTTCGACGATCTCGATACCGGCAAGTTCTTCATGCGGGTCTCCTTCATCTCCGAGCAGGGGATTGGCCAGGAGGCGCTGGTCGAGGGCTTCAAGCCGGTCGCGGCCAAGTTCGAGATGGAAGCCGAGATCCACGATGCCAGGAAGCGCATGAAGGTGCTCTTGATGGTGTCGCGCTTCGGCCATTGCCTCAACGACCTGCTCTACCGCTGGAAGATCGGGGCGCTGCCCATCGACATCGTCGGCGTCGTCTCCAACCATTTCGAATACCAGAAGGTGGTGGTCAACCACGACATCCCCTTCCACCATATCCCGGTGACCAAGGCCAACAAGCCGCAGGCGGAAGCCAGGATCATGGAGGTGGCCGAGCAGACCGGCACCGAGCTGATCGTGCTCGCCCGCTACATGCAGATCCTGTCGGACGAGATGTGCCGGAAGATGTCGGGGCGGATCATCAACATCCACCATTCCTTCCTGCCGTCCTTCAAGGGAGCCAACCCCTACAAGCAGGCCTATGAGCGTGGTGTAAAACTGATCGGGGCGACGGCGCATTATGTGACGGCGGATCTCGACGAGGGTCCGATCATCGAGCAGGACACGGCGCGCATCACGCATGCGCAGTCGGCGGACGATTACGTCTCGATCGGCCGGGATGTGGAGAGCCAGGTGCTGGCGCGGGCCATCCACGCGCATATTCACTACCGCACCTTCCTCAACGGCAACCGCACCATCGTCTTCCCGGCAAGCCCGGGAAGCTATGCTTCCGAGAGGATGGGGTAAGGGGTGGCTCTCAAGTGAGAGCCTTTCCGATCACAGCATTCGCCGCAGCACCTCATCCTTTTGGAAGAAGTGGTGCCAAAGGGCTGCCAGGATATGCAGGCTGACGATCGCATATAGACAGTAGGCGCCATATTCATGGATCCCGGCGGCGGCTCTCGCCAGTGGCTTGTCGAACGGCAGGAGGTTGGGCCACTCGAAAAGCCCGAACCATGGCAGGTCGCGACCGCTGGCCGCCGAGGTCGTGTAGCCGGCTAGCGGCATCAGGATCATCAGCCCGTAAAGCAGGATATGCACGCCTCGCGCGGCATAGTGGTTGAGGGTGCCGAGTGGCTGGCGATATGCGGGCTCGCCCAGGGAAAGCCTGAGCGGCAGGCGGATGATAATCAGAACCAGCGCCGTCATGCCGAGTGATTTATGCACATCGAGAAGGCTGCGGCGGAGCGCCGAGCCCGGCTCGAGATAGGAACAATAAAGGCCGATGCCGAGGGCTGAAATGATTACGATGGCCATGATCCAGTGCAGAATTCGCTGCGCCGGCCTGTATCGGAGTGTTGGCGCATCGGACGAGGCCTCGGTAATAGCGGACATATAGTGATTCTCCGGTGGTCCTGGGATTCGACATTCATGGGGTGATCGGCCGGAATATGGCTGATTTGAGGGCTTGCCCAATCACCTTCTTGCGAGCGGACAGGCCTGTGGCGACTGTCAAATCCGGATGCGATTGCCCCTTGTGCCGGGCAAGAACGCCTCACACGAGGTGACAGAGGTCGTCCGGCAAGACGCTGCCCGGCGCAGCTATCCCATCGAGGTAGAGCGATGTCTGCATCTAGGCAGGCGCGATCGGTGGCCTATCTTCCATCCTATCGTTCGATCACACTATCTGTTTTCGGTGATTATCTTTAGGACGGAATGGTTTAGTGTCGACTGAGATGAACCATCCGGGGGAGCCATGACCGACGCCGCGCTCGTCAATCGTATGCAACTGCCAAGACCGGACATCACACCGGAGGAGGCGACGGAACTCCTGCAGACGCATTACGCCCTGTCCGGAACGCTCATCGAACTCGGCAGCCAGCAGGACCGCAACTACCGCGTCGATAGCGGTGAGAACAACTACGTTCTGAAGGTCTGCCGGACGGAATATGACATGGTGGAGCTGGAAGCGCAGAATGCCGCCATCCGCCATCTGCATGCCAAACCGGATGCGCCGCGCATACCCGATATCGTGCCGTCGCAGAACGGTGAGGACATCCTTGCCGTCACCATTCGCGAGCAGGATTATTTCGTTCGTTTGCTGAGCTACCTCCCCGGCCAGTCGATGACGCGGCGCAAGCATCTGCCGCCCGCCTCGGTCTCGGCACTCGGCGCCCTCTCGGCACGTCTCGCTCGCGACCTCGCCGATTTCGACCATCCCGGCCTCCACCGCAATCTGCAATGGGACCTGCGACGCGCCGGGCCGGTTGCCGTGCAGCTGCTGTCGGCGATCACGGATCATGAGGCGCGCGACCGTATCGCCAAGGCGATGGTCGCGGCCGTCAAACGCATCCAGCCGCTCGCAGCTGAGCTTCGCGTACAGCCGGTCCACCACGACGTCACCGACGACAATGTCGTCTGCCATCCGGACACGCACGGTCAGCCGATCCCGGACGGCGTGATCGACTTCGGCGACATCATCCAGGGCTGGCTGGCGGGCGACCTCGCCGTCACCTGCGCCTCGCTGCTCCATCATGCCGAAGGCAACCCCTTCGCCGTCATCCCCGCTATCAAGGCTTATCACGCGGTCTATCCGCTCGAGGAAGCCGAGCTGAAGGCGCTGTGGCCGCTGATCGTCGCCCGCGCCGTGATCCTTGCCGCCAGCGGCGAACAGCAGCTCGCCATCGACCCCGAGAACGACTATGTGCGCGGCAATCTCAAGCACGAGCGCGAGATCTTCGACGTCGCCACCGGCACCGATCCGGAGGTAATGGAAGCGGCGATCCTGCGCGCCGCCGGTCTCGACATCGCCCCGCTCGCCACCGAAGGCTGGTCGCCGCTGCTGCCGGATATCGCGCCGGACACAATCGCCGCCGTCGATCTTTCCACGACCGGCCCGCATTTCATCGACGGCAACTGGCGCAAGCCGGACATGGACTGGCGGCTGCTCGCCAAGGAGGCGACCGCCTCCGGCACGGCGGCAACGCGCTATGGCGAATTCCGTCTGTCGCACGCCGATCTCCTCGGCATGACGCCGCCGCAGAATTTCGCACTGCACAGCGATGTCTGCCTGCCCGCCGGAACGACGGTCGCCGCCCCCTTTGCCGGACACATCCAATGGGACGGCCAGCACCTCGTTCTGGTGAGCGAAGACGTCAGCCTTCATCTCGACGGCATCGATTGCGCGCTCGAAGAAGGCGCTGCGATCGAGCAAGGGGCTGTTATCGGCACCATCGCCGGCGAGGGTTCGGCGGTCGGTGGCCTGCGCGTGCAGCTCTGCCGCTCCCCGTTGCTGGTGCCGCCGCTCTTTGCCGTCGCGCATCAGGCCGATGGCTGGTCGGCCGTCTGCCCCTCGCCCGCCGTCCTTCTGAGCCCGGCCTGCGAAGCGCCGCGAGAAGACAGCGCCAGCCTGCTTGCCCGGCGCGAGGCGCATTTCGCCAAACCGCAAAAACACTATTACGACGCACCGCCCCGGATCGAACGCGGCTGGCGCGAATTCCTGTTCGACATGGAGGGCCGCGCCTATCTCGACATGGTCAACAACGTGACCATCCTTGGCCATGCGCATCCGCGTCTGACGGCAGCAGTCGAGCAGCAATGGTCGCGGCTCAACACCAACTCCCGCTTCCACTATGCCGCCGTCACCGAGTTTTCCGAGCGGCTGGCGACGCTGGCGCCGGAAGGTCTCGATACCGTCTTTCTCGTCAATAGCGGCTCCGAGGCCAACGACCTCGCCATCCGGCTCGCCTGGGCGCATACGGGCAAGAAGAATATGCTCTGCCTGCTGGAGGCCTATCACGGCTGGACGCTGGCAAGCGACGCCGTCTCGACCTCCATCGCCGACAATCCGCAGGCGCTGACGACGCGGCCGGACTGGGTGCATCCCGTCGTTTCGCCCAATACCTATCGCGGCCCGTTCCGAGGGTCTGATTCGGGCGCGGATTACGTGGCCGGCGTTACAACGCTGCTGGAGACCATCGACGAGAAAGGCGACGGCCTCGCCGGCTTCATCGCCGAACCGGTCTACGGCAATGCCGGCGGTATCGCTCTGCCGCGCGGCTATCTCGCCGAGGTCTACGCCGCCATGCGCCAGCGCGGCGGCCTCTGCATCGCCGACGAGGTGCAGGTGGGCTACGGCCGGCTCGGCCATTATTTCTGGGGCTTCGAGAGCCAGGACGTCGTGCCCGATATCATCACCATCGCCAAGGGCATGGGCAACGGCCATCCGCTCGGCGCGGTCATCACCCGGAAAGAGATCGCCGCATCGCTGGAAAAGGAGGGCTACTTCTTCTCCTCGGCCGGCGGCAGTCCGGTGAGTTCGGTCGTCGGCATCACCGTGCTCGACATCATGAGGGACGAGGGCCTGCAGGAGAATGCCCGCGTCGTCGGCGATCATCTGAAGGCGGGGCTGATCGCGCTGATGGAACGCTTTCCGCTGATCGGCGCGGTGCACGGCACGGGTCTTTATCTCGGCGTCGAGTTCGTGCGCAACCGCGAGACGCTGACGCCCGCCACGGAAGAGACGGCTGCTATCTGCGACCGGCTACTCGATCTCGGCGTCATCATGCAGCCGACCGGCGATCACCTGAATGTGTTGAAGATCAAGCCGCCGCTTTGCCTTTCGTCCGAGAGCGCCGACTTCTTCGTCAAAGCCTTGCAAAAGGCCTTGCAAGACACCGTCTAGCCCCTCCCGGCGGCGGCGTTAACCATTAGGGTAATTTAGCGGCGAGCGAATTTTAATGCTGTCGGGGGATTGTCGAATCTCGCGGTAATTCCTATCTGTCTGTCGGTGATCGGCGATGCCGTTCCGCTACGGGAAGTTGCGCGGAGGTTGATAAAGCCTACCCCGTAATTAGCCAGGTACGGAATTATATTTTACCGATCGTCGATATTTTGACATCTTTCGGAATATATTTCTGGAGATGGAATCGTTATTCTCTGCTGAGATTGTAGACAATAGCGCACCGGATCACCGGTTCCGTCATCGGAGCCTCAACAAGTGCAACACCAACTAAGGAAGTGACATGCTGAATATCAAATTCATCGCCTCGATCCTTGGGCGGTCCGTGCTTGGCCATGACCGTTCGGGCGCACTCTCCCGCCCGTGCTGTCGAATGTGACGTTCGTCCCCTTACCGGATTCAAACAGTCAATTCGCCATGTCTGCGCCGCTAGGGCGCGGAGGGAGTATTTTTTATGAAGAAGCAAGTCATCGAATATGCCGGCGTTCCCGTCGGCATCGTCATTCCGGATGAAGACCGGCTGAAGTTCATCGCCGTGAAATACCATGTCCACGATCTGGACGAACAACGTTTCAGAAACACGGACGAGGTCAAGCTCGCCATCCGCGATCTCCTCATTCGCCAACAGGCCAAGCCGATCCACGTTTGATGGATCGGCTTAGCCGCCACTTTCTCATCGTGACATCACCCGCCCTCGCCCTTCGAGGGTCGCTTCGCTGCTACCTCAGGGTGAGGGCTAGTCTTTTCGCCTCAATGGCCGACCCTATCCTGCTTCCCTTTCCGAAATCGGATTTTGTTACATCTCGACCGAGGTCCATTCCACCCTCATGGTGAGGAGGCCCACAGGGCCGTCTCGAACCACGAGGGTCGGCCCCAACAGCGCTCCCCCAGCAAACCCATCTTGTCTTTTCCCCCTCTTTGCGATCCTATCGCCATGACGACCTCGCGCTTCGAAAGGCGAAGGATTTTTCATTGGCTGATCTGCTCAATCTCCTGACCGATATTGGCGGCCTCACCGTCGGTCATTCCACCGACCTTGCGCTCGGCTCCGGCGTCACCGCCATCATCTTCGATGAACCGGCGGTCGCTTCCTGCACCGTGCTCGGCGGCGCGCCAGGCGGGCGCGACACGGCCTTGCTCGATCCGGCGATGACGGTCGGCGCGATCGACGGTCTTGTGCTCTCGGGCGGCTCGGCGTTCGGGCTCGACGCAGCCGGCGGCGTGCAGGCGGGCCTGCGCGACATCGGGCGGGGCCTGCAGGTCGGAACGGCGCTCGTACCGCTGGTGCCGCAAGCGATCCTCTTCGATCTCGTCAACGGCGGCAACAAGGACTGGGGCCTCTATTCGCCCTATCGCGACATGGGTTACGCCGCCTTCAAGGCAGCGGAAAAGGGCGCCTTTGCGCTCGGCACGGTCGGCGCCGGCACGGGCGGGACGACGGCGACGGTCAAGGGCGGCCTCGGCTCGGCCAGCGCCGTCAGCAGCAGGGGGCACAGGATTGCGGCCATCGTTGCCGTCAATGCTCTCGGCACGGCCACCGTCGGCGAGGGACCGCATTTCTGGGCGGCGCCCTTCGAGGAGAACGGCGAATTCGGCGGGTTCGGCATGCCCGAGGCCATCGATACACGCCTGCGGCTGAAGGGCGGAAATGTCACGGCAACGACCATCGGCGCCATCGTCACCGACGCGCAGCTGACGAAGGCGGAAGCGCATCGACTGTCGATCTGCGGCCATGACGGCCTTGCCCGTGCACTTCTGCCGGCGCATCTGCCGCTCGACGGCGACACGGTTTTCGCCGCCTCCACCGCCAAGCATCCGAGAGACGACATGCCGAGCTTCATGGAGCTCTGCCATCTCGCCACCATCGTCATGGCGCGCGCCATTGCTCGCGGCGTATACGAGGCGACGGCGTTGCCGGTCGAGGGCGCACAGCCGGCGTGGCGGGATCGCTTTCCCAACCGCATGGCCTAACCGGAGATCCCTGCATGCAGATCCGGGCGCTGATCTATTTCGACGAGCTGGTGCGCACCAACTCCATGCGCCAGGCGGCGGAAAACCTGAACGTCGCGCCGACGGCGATCAGCCGGCAGATCGAAAATCTCGAATATCATTTCGGCACGCCGCTGGTCGAACGCAGCGCCCGCGGTGTCAAGCTGACCGCCGCCGGCGAGCTGCTGGCCGTGCGCGCCGGACGGACGCTGCGCGAACTCGACCATGTGCATCAGCTGATCGAAGACCTGAAGGGACTGCAGCGCGGCCGCGTCAGCGTCTATGCCAGCGGCGCCACCGTCGCCAACCTGCTGGCGCCGGCGCTTGCCGAATTCAGCCTGCGCTATCCGAAGCTGCGCTTCGAGGTGACCATCACCAGCGCCCGCAGCGCCATCGAAGCCGTCAACGGCGCCGAGGCTGATATCGCCGTGACGCTGTTCGCGCCGCCGCTGTCGGGAACCAAGGTGCGGCTGCGTTCCGAAATCACCTATGACGTCATCGCCGCGACCAGCCATCCGCTGG
Source organism: Rhizobium sp. (assembly GCA_036398815.1). Lineage (GTDB taxonomy): Bacteria > Pseudomonadota > Alphaproteobacteria > Rhizobiales > Rhizobiaceae > Rhizobium. The sequence goes on from DASWOH010000231.1 coordinate 7,307, forward strand.
CGACGCGCAAGGAAGTCTCGCTTGCCGAACTCGCAGCGCATTCGCTCGCCGTGCCCGACCGCTCCTTCGGGGCGCGGCAGGCCTTCGATGCGCTGTTCGAACGCGAGGGGCTGGTGCTCGATCCGGTTTTCGAGAGCAGTTCACTGGAGATGCAGAAAGAACTGGTGCTGCGAGGGGCGGCAATCACCATGCTGCCGGCGCTGACCGTGCAGCGGGAAATCCAGGCCGGCCAGCTCGTGGCCCTGCCGATCGCTGACGGCAAAGGGATCAGGACGCCGATCGATCTCTGCGTCGCGCCGGACCGCCAGCTTTCCTTCGCCGCCGGCAAGCTTCTCGATTTCATCGAGCGCTTCATGCGCGAACAAGTCGCCCACAAGGGAAGAGGCGATTGATCGGGGACGAATTCAGTGTAGCGATATCAGCTACACAGAGCACACATTTTCGGAATTGTGTGTGCGCCCGCGAGATGACACTATTTTGGAAAAGGGCCGCATGCCGGAGGGAAAAGCCGGTATCGCGTGCTAGAGCAAGGGAACTGATATGACCACGTTTTTACGTCCGAGCCTGGGCGATTTTGCTCGCCGTCTTGCCTGTGGCGCCGCGATCTCGGCCGGGCTGCTGATGATGGGCATGACATCAGCCGAGGCCGCCAAGACCACACTGAATCTCGGCATGACCGTCGAACCCACCGGCCTCGATCCGACGATCGCCGCTCCCGTTGCCATTGGTCAGGTGACCTGGCAGAACATCTTCGAAGGACTGGTCGCCATCGACGAGAGCGGCAAGGTCGTGCCGCAGCTTGCCAAGAGCTGGGAGATTTCTCCCGATGGGCTGACCTATACGTTCAAGCTGCAGAGCGGCGTCAAGTTCCATGACGGCCAGGCTTTCGATTCGGCGGCGGCAAAATTCACGCTCGACCGCGCCCGCGACGCCAAATCCGTCAATCCGCAGAAGCGTTTCTTCGCCACCATCGCCTCGATCGACACGCCCGATCCCGAAACGCTGGTGCTGCACCTTTCCTCGCCGACCGGCAGCCTGCTCTATTGGCTCGGCTGGCCCTCTTCCGTCATGGTCGGGCCGAAATCGACCGCCAACGACAAGACGACGCCCGTCGGCACCGGCCCGTTCAAATTCGCGTCCTGGGCCAAGGGCGACCATGTGGATCTCACCAAGAACCCGGACTACTGGAACAAATCCGTCGACGTGAAGCTGGAGAAGGTGACCTTCCGCTTCATTCCCGACCCGCAGGCGGAAGCGGCAGCCCTCAAAGCCGGCGACCTCGACGCCTTTCCGGAATTCGGCGCGCCCGAGCTGATGAGCTCCTTCGACGGCGATCCCAGGCTGATGACCAAGGTCGGCAATACCGAGCTCAAGGTCGTTGCCGGCATGAACAACACACGCAAGCCCTTCGACGACAAGCGGGTGCGTCAGGCGCTGATGATGGCGCTCGACCGCAAGACGGTCATCGACGGTGCCTGGTCGGGCTTCGGCACCGCGATCGGCAGCCATTACACGCCGAACGATCCGGGCTATCAGGATCTGACCGGCACGCTGCCCTTTGACCCGTCCAAGGCCAAGGCACTGCTCGCGGAAGCTGGCTATCCGAACGGCTTCACCTTCACCATCAAGACGCCGCAAATGGCCTATGCACCCAGAAGCGCCCAGGTGATGCAGGCGATGTTCGCCGATATCGGCGTGACCATGAACATCGAGCCGACGGAATTCCCGGCGAAATGGGTGCAGGACGTCTTTACCGGCCGCGACTACGACATGACCATCGTCGCCCATGCCGAGCCGCGCGACATCGACATCTATGCGCGCGATCCCTACTATTTCAACTATAAGAACCCTGATTTCAACGAGCTGATGAAGAAGGTCCAGCTCACCGCCGATCCGGCCGAGCAGGACAAGCTCTATGGCCAGGCACAGACGATCCTCGCCGAGGATGTGCCAGCGCTCTTCCTCTTCGTCATGCCGAAACTCGGGGTCTGGGACAAGAAGCTGAAAGGGCTCTGGGAAAACGAGCCGATCCCCTCGAACGTCCTGACCAACGTTTCCTGGGAAGACTGACCTCTTTCAGCGCCGCGCAGCCGGACGTGATCCGGCCATGGACATGCAATGATCGTACTTCTCACCCGCCGGATCATGGGCCTTTTCCTGACCCTGATCGCCGTTTCGCTGCTGCTTTTCGCGGTGATGGCCCTGCTCCCGGGCGATCCCGCCGCCATTACGCTCGGCACATCGGCAACGCCCGAAACGCTGGCGGCGCTGAGGCACGAGATGGGTCTCGACCAGTCGCTGATCCTCCGCTACGGCCAATGGCTCGGCGGGGCGCTGACCGGCGATCTCGGCATGTCCTATACCTATGGCGTGCCCGTCGCCGGCCTGATCGCCGAGCGGCTGGCCGTAACGCTGCCGCTCGCCATCCTCGCTATCCTCCTCTCCATCCTGATCGCGGTGCCGCTCGGGGTTGCCGCAGCTGCCAAGCGCGGCGGCGTCTTCGACATCATCGCCACGCTGTTTTCGCAGATGAGCATCGCCGTGCCCGGTTTCTGGGTGGGGCTGCTGCTGATCCTGCTATTCGCCACCTCGCTCGGCTGGATGCCGGCCGTCGGCTTTCCCGGCTGGGGCAATGGCCTGTGGCCTGCCCTGAAGGCGCTGATCATGCCGGCCGTGGCGCTGGCCTTGCCGCAGGCGGGCGTACTGACCCGCGTCACCCGCTCGGCCGTGCTCGACACGCTGCATGAGGATTTTGCCCGCACGGCTGTTGCCAAGGGCTTGTCCCGTAGTGCAGTGCTCTGGGGGCATGTCGTGCCTAATGCGCTGATGCCGGTGATGACCATTCTCGGCCTGCAATTCACCTTCCTCGTCGCCGGCGCGGTGCTGATCGAGAATGTCTTCAACCTGCCCGGTCTCGGACGGCTTGCCTATCAGGCACTCAGCCAGCGCGACGTCATCGTCCTTCAGGACGTCGTGCTGTTCTTCGCCGGGCTCGTCATCGTCGTCAATTTCCTGGTTGATCTCTCCTATCTGGTCATCGATCCGAGGCTCCGCAGCGGAGGGGCACGATGACCATGGTCGAGACTGCCTCTCCCCGCCGCTCCCGTTTCCGCGCGCTGCGCCGCGCCAATCTGATTGTCGGCGCAATCATCATCCTCGCGCTCGTCGGCGTCGCCATTCTATCGCTCTTCTGGACGCCGTTGCCGCCAGCGAAGATGCAGATCATTCACAAGCTGCAGCCACCTCTCGGCTTCGGCCTTCTCGGTACCGATCAGCTCGGCCGCGACGTCCTGTCGATGCTGATGGCCGGCTGCTGGAATTCGCTGTCGATCTCGGTGTCGGCGGTGGCGATCGGCGGCACGATCGGCACGATGATCGGCGTTGCCGCCGCCGCCCAGCGCGGACTGTTCGAGGCGCTCATCATGCGCGCCTGCGACGTGATCTTCGCGCTGCCGCCGATCCTTTCGGCGATGATCCTCGGCGCCTTTCTCGGCACCGGCCGCCTGACGGCCATCATCGCCATCGCCACCTTCATGGTTCCGGTCTTTGCCCGCGTGGCGCTGAGTTCGGCGCTGCAGGCCTGGAGCCGCGACTATGTGCTGGCGGCGCGCGCCATCGGCAACACGCCCTTCTCGATCACCATGCGGCATGTGCTGCCGAATATTCTGAGCGGTATCATCGTGCAGGCGACGATCCAGCTCGGGCTGGCGATCCTGACCGAAGCGGGCCTGAGCTTCCTCGGCCTCGGCGTACCGCCGCCGGCCCCGACCTGGGGGCGGATGCTGGCGGATGCGCAGACTTATCTCGGGCTGGCGCCCTGGCTTGCCATCCTGCCGGGCCTCGCCATCGCGCTCTCCGTCCTCGGCTTCAACATGCTCGGCGACGGCCTGCGCGATCTTCTCGATCCACGGGAAACAAGCCGCTGATTTCAGACCACGAAGAGAATCGACCATGACCGAAACGACCGACCTTTCCATCCGTCAACTCCGAGAGAAATTTTCCGACAGAAGCCTTTCGCCGAGCGAATACTGGCTGGCGCTGGAGACGCATATCGCGGCCTGGGAGCCGTGCATCGCGGCCCTTTATGCCTATGACCCGGAAGACGCGCGCAAGCAGGCGGCCGCCTCCACCGAGCGCTGGGCGAAGGGTGCGCCGCTCGGGCCGCTGGACGGCATTCCCGTCACGCTCAAGGAACTGATCGCCACCAAGGGCCAGCCAGTGCCGCTCGGCACGGCCGCCGTCGAACTCGTTCCCGCAGCCGAGGATGCGCCGATTGCCGCCCGCATGCGCGAGGACGGCGCGGTGATCTTCGCCAAGACCACCTGCCCGGATTACGGCATGCTTTCCTCCGGCCTTTCCAGCTTCCACAAGCTCAGCCGTAACCCCTGGGACCCAGCACAGAACCCTGGCGGCTCCAGCGCCGGCGCTTCGGCTGCCGCTGCCGCCGGCTACGGCCCGCTGCATATCGGCACGGATATTGGCGGCTCGGTGCGGCTGCCGGCCGGCTGGACCGGCATTTTCGGCTTCAAGCCGAGCCATGGCCGCATTCCGGTCGATCCCTATTATGTCGGGCGCTGCGCCGGGCCGATGACCCGCACGGTCGAGGACGCCGCCTATTCCATGGCGACGCTGTCCCGTCCCGACTGGCGCGACGGCACCAGCCTGCCGCCGAACGACATCGACTGGATGGATCTCGATATCGACGTGCGCGGTCTGAAGATCGGCCTGATGCTCGATGCCGGCTGCGGATTGCCCGTCGACCCCGAAGTACACGATGCTGTCGTTGCCGCCGCCAAACGTTTCGAAGAGGCGGGCGCCATCATCATCGACGTCGCGCCGGTGCTGACCCGGCAGATGCTCGACGGGCTGGACGTCTTCTGGCGGGCGCGTTTCTGGGGCGATATCGTCAATCTGAGCGAAGAGCGCCGCGAGATGATCCTGCCCTATATCCACATATGGGCGAAGGGTGGGGCTGACGTCAGCGGCGTCGACGCCGTTCGCGGCTTCAACCAGACGATCGAGATGCGCAAGACCTGCGGCAGGCTCTTCACCAAGATAGACGCCTTGATATCGCCGACCAATCCGATCGTTTCCTATCCGGCCGAATGGTCTTCGCCGACCAACGACCCGGCCCTGCCCTTCGAGCATATCGGCTTCACCGTTCCCTGGAACATGTCGGAACAGCCGGCCTCCTCGATCAATTGCGGCTTCTCCCGCTCCGGCATGCCCATCGGCCTGCAGATCGTCGGCCCACGCTTTGACGACATGCTGGTCCTGAAACTCTCGAAAGCCTACGAGACATGGACCGGTGGAGTGGCGAACTGGCCGAAGGCGCCAGCCGCATAGCTCCTTCTCCCCTCGGGGTGAGGTGCCCGAAGGGCGGATGAGGGGGCGGCATATTCCGAGCCGACCTCTTCATCGGACGAAGACGTCTTTCCCGGTAACGCCCCCTCACCCCGCGTGTGCCGCGCGACCTTTACCGGGGTTGAGCCACGGATCTCAACCCGTCCTTCGGACCCCCGCTGGTGCGAGGGTGAGTATCCCACCAAGCGCTACAGCGTCGCCGCGCCCTTTTCCTCGACATCGGCGCCGAGTTCCTGCAGCGCCTTTTCGATGACACGCAAGTCGTCCTGAAGGCCGTCGTCGGCGCTCATCGTGCTTTCGCTGCCGGCGCGCTGGATGCCGCGCGCTTCGCTCTGCAGTTCGAGCAACCGGTCGATCTTACGGCTGCGCCTGAGATGGCTGTCGCCGAGAATGTCCCTGATCGCCTGTTCCATCGCGGTAATCGGCATGATGCTTCTCCTCTCGAACAAAACAATGTTCAATCGAGAGAATAACGGTCCAGATCCGCCAGGGTTCCGATCGAGCTTCAATCGCTGAAGCGGCGATAGCCGGTCGGCCGCTCGTAGAGCCAGCCGATGCGCTCCACGGCTGCGGCGAAATTCTCGCGCGCCACGGTCATGGTATGGCCGTTGGCATGGACGATTGTCTCCGGGTCTTCCATGATGGCCACATGGCCCTTCCAGAAGACGAAGTCGCCGCGTTTCAGCTCTTCGCGGGCAATCGGTTCACCCAAACCCGCTGCCTGCATATCGGTATCGCGCGGCGACCAGCGGCCGGTCATCTGCAATGCAAGCTGCACAAGACCGGAACAATCGATGCCAAGGCCGGACTTGCCACCCCAAAGATAGGGCGTCTCCAGAAATCGCAGGGCGACATCGACATAATCCCCGCCGTCATTGTAGCCGATCGGCTGCACATGCTTGGCGAAAATTGCGGTGCCGTCTTCCAGCACGACGTAGTGATTCCCCCGTGCCTCGGCTGTACCGGTGACACGCACGCGACTGCCGATGGATAGCACATCGGTATAGGGTTTACGGAGCTCCGGCTCCTTATAGAGGAATGTCCGCTGCGGCACGACGACATGGGTCGGTGCCGCCAGCCCCTCCCCAATCGCATCTTCGGGCAGATAGCCGACATAACCGTCCGACACCGCCTTCACCCAGGCCCAACCATACTTGCGCTCGAAGACGTCGACATCTTCGCCCAACAACAGTTCGGTGTCGATACCGCGCGCCAGATCCGGCTGCGGACGAAGGGCGATGACGGGAACGATAACCTGCGCCCTCGTGCCCTCGACGAAGCGCTCGGCCTCGACCTTGCCTCGCAGGGAGGCTTCGGCAAGATCCGGCCGGTAGGCATTGAGGCGGCGGTCGAGCGTCATGAAGATGGTCCCTGGATTATAGTTTGCGGCCTTGCGCGATGACGAGATCACCGAGCTTTTCGAGATAGAGCGCGCCAGTAACCGTGCGCTTGATGATGACATTGCGGCGATCGCGGTCGTCACGCACGCGGTCGACCAGTCCCATTTCGCCCATCGTGTCGAGCGCGCGGGTGATGACCGGCTTGGTGACGCCGAGCGTCGCGGCAAGCCCGCGCACGGTATGCGGCGGCGGCACGAGATAGATCTGCAGGAGGATCGTCGTCTGCCGCAAGGTCAAATCATGATCCTCGCGGCGCACTTGTTCGAGCGCCACGCCATGCCAGAGGCCGAGAGCCTGCGAGGCAGAGAGTTCAAGCGGCAAAGGCAACCCCGGAGATCGTTACGCTACCGTTTCAGTCTCCGCCAAGATCGTGGCGGATTCAAGGGGAATTCATCAACCCCTTCGCCCCGCAATGCGGGGAGAAGGTGGGACCGAGACATTGAGCGAAGAGAAATGTCGAGGGCTCGGATGAGGGGCTTTCTCGGAAGCGGCCGCAGATCCGGCGTCACCGTCTTCGCGGACCGATTATAGGTGATGGTCAGGCCAGTCCGCTGTTACCGCGCTCTTGTGCCTGGCCCCTCACCCTAGCCCTCTCCCCGCATTGCGGGGAGAGGGAACGATAGTGCCCTACCGCACGCTCTCCCGGATATGGTGATACAGCGCGCGGATCGCCTGGGCTTCACCACCGCCCGGAGAGTGAGGACGCTCGTTCTGAGCCCAGCCGTAGATATCGAAATGCACCCAGCTCGGCGTCTTCGTCACGAAGCGACGCAGGAATAGCGCTGCCGTGATCGAGCCGGCCATGCCGCCAGAGGGAGCGTTGGTGATATCGGCGAATTTGGCGCGGATATCCTTGTCGTAGCCATTATAGAGCGGCAGGCGCCAGAGCGGATCGTCGGTCTCCAGGCTTGCCTCGGTGAGGTCGCGGGCGAGATCGTTGTCGTCGGTGAAGAAGGGCGGCAGGTCGGGGCCGAGCGCGACGCGGGCGGCGCCCGTCAGCGTCGCCATGTCGATCATCAGGTCCGGGGCGTCTTCATCGGCATAGGCGAGCGCATCGGCGAGGATCAGCCGGCCTTCGGCGTCGGTATTGTCGATCTGTACCGTCAAGCCCTTGCGGCTCCGGTAGATGTCGCCAGGGCGGAAGGCGTTGGCGGAAATCGAGTTTTCGACGACGGGCACGATGACGCGCAGGTCGACCTTGAGCTTGGCGTCCATGATCATCAACGCCAGGCCCATGACATTGGCCGCGCCACCCATGTCCTTCTTCATCAGCAGCATCGAGGAGGCCGGCTTGATGTCGAGGCCGCCGGTATCGAAGCAGACGCCCTTGCCGACCAGCGTGATGCGGCGATGGCCCTTCTTGCCCCAGCGCAGTTCGAGCAGGCGCGGCGCATCGGCGCTGGCGCGGCCGACGGTGTGAACCAGCGGGAAATTCTCCTTCAACAGGTCGTCACCGATGATGACGGACATCTCCGCCTTGTAGTGCTCGGCAAGCGCCCGGAAGGCGGCCTCGAGCTGTTCCGGTCCCATATCGTTGGTCGGCGTATTGATGAGGTCGCGGGCGAGGAAGACGCCGGCAAGCTGGCGCTTGATATCGGCGGCATCAGCATCGCGCGGGATCATCAGCGTCGGTCCGGCTGCCTTTTCCGACTTGTAGCGCTCGAAGCGGTAGCTGCCGAGGCCGAAGCCGAGCGAGAGCCGGTTTGCCGTCAGCGGCGCGGTCTCGATATGCCATTCGCCGGCCGGCAGGCTGCGCGCCAGCTTGCCGGTGAGAAAAGGCTGCTCCGAGGGGTTGGAGCCGAGGCCGAACAGCGCGCCGCCAAGATGGCCCTCGGCTGTCGGGATCAGCAGCAGCGAGCCGCTTTCCGCCTTGTAGCCGGCCTTGCGCGCCCAATCGAGCGCGATGGGATCGATGGTGCCGGTCTCGATATGCGCCGGGGTGACGGCGAAGATCGGCAGCGTCGCGCCACCCTTCGAATTGAACGGCGTTGCGCGCTCGATGTACTGATAGGGAGCCATGACTATCCTTTGGCGGTGATTTCGGGGAATCGCTGGTTAACTGTCTGTTAGGGTTAACAGATTATTGCTGGAGCGAACATTGCGTCAAACCTTTCCCTGTTCCGATTCGAGGGCAGACGCAGGACTCCGATAGTCAGGGATAGGGACATGTCCGCCGCCTCCACCACGTCTTCACTCAAGACCTTCCTTTTCCGTGGCGCATCGGCAGCACTTCTGGCGCTTGCGCTGGCGGGTTGCTCGACGACCGGAAAAGACAGGATGACGACAGGTTCGATCCCGACGGTGTCGAAGCCGGTCGACGAGATGAACAGCGCGGACCTCGCCCAGGCGACCCTTACCCTCGGCAAGGCTTACGAAGCCAATCCGAAGGACCGCGACACCGGCGTCAACTATGCCAACGTGCTGCGCATGAGCGGCCGCAACGAGCAGGCGCTCGCCGTCATGCAGCAGGTGGCGATCACCCATCCGAGCGACCGCGGCGTATTGGCCGCCTACGGCAAGGCCCAGGCGGCCGCGGGTCAACTGCAAGAGGCGCTCGCGACCATCGACCGCGCGCAGATGCCGGACCGGCCGGACTGGCGGCTGGTGTCAGCCGAAGGCGCGATCCTCGACCAGCTCGGCCGCTCGACCGAGGCCCGCGGCAAATATCGCGACGCCCTGGTTCTTGCTCCGAACGAGCCGTCCATCCTTTCCAATCTCGGCATGTCCTATGTGCTGAACGGCGATCTCAAGACCGCCGAAAGCTACCTTCGCTCCGCCGTCGGACAGCCGACGGCAGACAGCCGCGTGCGCCAGAACCTCGCCCTCGTCGTCGGCCTGCAGGGCCGCTTCCCCGAGGCCGAGCAGATCGCCCGCCAGGAGCTGACGCAGCAGCAGGCCGATGCCAACGTGGCCTATCTGCGCGGTATGCTGACGCAACAGAATTCCTGGCAGAAACTCGCCGCCAGCGACAATGCCAAGAAAACGGTCAATTAAGTTTTCAGCGCCAGATATGCCGAGGCAAGCCTTCGCTCACCAGCCGGGCGCCGAGCGCGCCCATGACGGCGCCCGCCGCCCTGTCGATCCAGAGCTTTGATCCCAAATAAAGCGCGCGCGGGCGGTTCGACGAGAAGGCGAGCGTCACCACCGTGTACCAGCCCACCTCGATCGCAAAGACAGCCGGCGGCAGCGCGATCAGCAGCCAGAGAGCGGGCTGCGCCGGGAGAAGGGCCGCAAAGATACTGCCATAGAAGATGGCAGTCTTCGGATTGCTGAGCTGCGTGCCGAGCGCGAACCAGTAATTGCGCGCGACGCTCGCTCCGGCCGGCGATGCCGGCGCATCGAGGGCAAGATCCTGCGCTGCACCGCGCCAGATACGGATGCCGATATAGATCAGATAGAGGCCGCCGGCGATCTTCAGGGCGAGATACAGCCATTCGACCTGCATCAGCAGCGCGCTCAAGCCGAACAGGGCCAGGGTCGCGAAGATGACGCTGCCGGTTCCCATGCCGAAGGCAGCGGCCAACCCCGCCTGACGCGAGCGGGAAACGGCGATACGGGACACCAGGACGAAACTCGGCCCAGGGCTGACCGCGCCGATGAGGACGGCGGCGATGACGGTGAAAAATATGGCTATGGATGACATGCAGCAACTCCCGTTTCAGTTGGAAATTTGCCCAGGCAAGCGGCTCTGTCCTCGCCGCGCTCCCCGATGGTCATCCATCCTGCCTTGCCAGTTACGCGGAAGTGAAAGTTAGACGCTCTCGGCGCCGGCGGCAAGTTCCGCCCGTCAGAACTTATCCATCACCTGGATGATGGCCGGGCCGAGGATGACAGCCATGAGGACGGGCAGGAAGAAGACGATCATCGGCACGGTCAGTTTAGGCGGCAGCGCGGCGGCCTTCTTTTCCGCCTCGTTCATGCGCTCGTCGCGGCCTTCCTGCGCCATCACGCGCAGCGCCTGCGAAACGGGCGTACCATACCGCTCCGCCTGGATCAGGGCCTGCGTCACCGACTTGACGATTTCGATCTGGGTGCGGGCGGCCAGATTGTCGAAGGCGGTGCGGCGATCCTGAAGGAAGGAGAGCTCCGCCGTGGTCAACACCATTTCCTCGGCAAGTGCCGGCGATTGCTCCGCCATCTCCTCGGAAACGCGGCGCATGCCGGCCTCGATGGAGATGCCCGATTCCACGCAGATCAGCATCAGGTCGAGTGCATCCGGCCAGGCGCGCTTGATGGATTTTTGCCGCTTCGTCACCCGGTTGGAGATATAGATATTCGGCGCGTAGAAGCCGAGATAGGCGGTGCCGATCACGCCGAGAATGCGGAACGCGAAGGGCTTGGCAGCAAAATAACCAAGGACGAAAACCAGGAAGACGGCGACGGCCAGGAACAGGAAGGGCAGCAGGAAACGCGCCACCAGGAATATGTTCAGCGCGTTTTCAGAGCGCAGGCCGGCGGCGCGCAGGCGATTGACGGTGTTGGTATCGACCAGCGCGCTGCGAAGATTGAAACGCTCGACGATCTGGCGGACGTTTTTGTTGTTCTGACTGCGCAGGGACGCCTTGCCGCCGTCCGTGTTCAGCCGGGCGCGCTCGCGGGCGCGGATCTGCTCGCGCTCGGTGGAGACCGCCTTCATGCGCTTGTTCAGATCGCCGCGCTCGAGGAAGGGCACGGCGATCGTGTAGAAAGTGGCGAAGACGGCAATCGCCACGACAACAGCGAGGATCGTGCCGGGATCGGTCAATCTGGCGGCGAAATCGGAATCCATGAGCTGTGCGTCTCCTTCCGGTCAGATCTCGAAGTTGACCATTTGGCGCATGATGTAGACGCCGACCGACATCCAGATGCCGGCGGCTCCCATGATCAGGTGGCCGCGCGGATCGGTGAACAGGATCATCATGTATTGCGGCGACGTCAGGTAGACGAGCAGCATGACGATGAAGGGCAGCGCGCCGATGATGACGGCAGAGGCCTTCGCTTCCATCGACAGCGCGACCACCTTCGCCTTCATTTTCTTGCGCTCGCGCAGCACCTTCGCCAGGTTGCCCAGCGCTTCGGAGAGATTGCCGCCCGCCTGTGCCTGGATAGCGATGACGATGGTGAAGAAGTTCACCTCCTGCAGCGGCATATGATTGTTCATGCGCGCACAGGCATCGGTCATGCTGAGGCCGACCTGTTGCGTTTCGACGACCCGGCGAAACTCGGACCTGACCGGCTCGCGCGACTCGCTCGCGACAAGGCGCACCGCGTCGTTGAGCGGCAGGCCGGAGCGGATCGAGCGGGTGATGAGATCGAGCGCGTTCGGAAACTCTTCCAGGAACTTGTTCTGCCGACGCTTGATGAGGAAGCCGACGACCCAGCGCGGCAAGCCGAAGGCGGCGGCAAAGGGCACGCCCGCGACGACGGCAAGCGGCGCGCCGAAAAGGAAGACGACGGCCATGACGAAAAGGCCGAACAGGACGCTGAAGAGATAGAAACGCGCCGGCGTCAGCGACAGGCCGGCCTGTACGAGGCGCGCCTTCAGCGACTGCTTCTTCTTCGTGTTCTCGACCTGGCGCTTCTCCAGATCCTTGAGCGTGTCCTGCACCGATTTGCGCCGTTTCGACATTTCCTGCACGCGGTCGCGCGCCGCCTTGACCTTGACGCGGTCGGTCTCGGCTGCCTTGACCCGGTTGACGCGGCTCTCCGCCTTCTTCTCCGTCTCGATCCGGGAGTAAAGAACGCCGTAGCAGACCGCCGCCGCCGAAACGGCTGCGAGCACGACAATCAAAAGCACCACCGGATCGACACCGAACATCGGGAAAGTCCTATTTCGACTTGTTTTCCATCTCATCGAGGGCCGCCGCCAGGCGCTTTTCCTCGTTATAGTAGCGGGCGCGGTCCCAGAAATGCGGCTTGCCGATGCCGGTCGACATATGCCGGCCGATGATGCGGCCGTTGGCGTCCTCGCCATCCATCTCGTAGCGCATGAGATCCTGGGTGATGATCACGTCGCCTTCCATGCCGACCACCTCGGTGATCTGGGTGATACGGCGCGAACCGTCACGCAGGCGGGCAGCCTGGATGATCACGTCGACGGAGGTGGAGATGATCTCGCGCACAGTCTTGGCCGGCAGATTGTAGCCGCCCATGGCAATCATCGATTCGATGCGGCTCAGGCATTCGCGCGGTGTGTTGGCATGGAGCGTGCCCATGGAGCCGTCATGACCGGTGTTCATCGCCTGCAACAGGTCGAACACCTCCGGTCCGCGCACTTCGCCGACGATGATGCGTTCGGGGCGCATGCGCAGGCAGTTCTTGACGAGGTCGCGCATGGTGATCTCGCCCTCGCCTTCGATGTTCGGCGGGCGGGTTTCGAGGCGCACGACATGCGGCTGCTGCAGTTGCAGTTCGGCCGTGTCCTCGCAGGTGATGACGCGCTCGTCGCGGTCGATATAGTTGGTCAGGCAGTTCAGCAGTGTCGTCTTGCCCGAGCCGGTGCCGCCCGAAATGACGACATTGCAGCGAACGCGACCGATGATCTGTAGAAGCGTGGCGCCCTCCGGCGTGATGGCGCCGAAGCGGACGAGCTGGTCGAGCGTCAGCTTGTCCTTCTTGAATTTACGGATGGTGAGCGCCGGGCCGTCGATCGACAGCGGCGGCGCGATGACGTTGACGCGCGATCCGTCCGGCAGGCGGGCGTCGCAGATCGGGCTCGATTCATCGACGCGGCGGCCGACCTGGCTGACGATGCGCTGGCAGATGGAAAGAAGCTGAGCATTGTCGCGGAAGCGGATCTCCGACTCGATCGTCTTGCCGCCGACTTCGATGAAGGTCTGGCCGGCGCCGTTGACCATGATGTCGGCGATGTCGTCGCGGGCGAGCAGCGGCTCCAGCGGACCGTAGCCGAGCACGTCGTTGCAGATATCCTCGAGCAGTTCCTCCTGCTCGGAAATCGACATCGCGAAATTCTTGATGGTGATGATGTCGTTGACGATGTCGCGAATTTCCTCGCGCGCGGCCTCGGCATCGAGCTTGGAGAGCTGCGACAGGTCGATCGTATCGATCAGCGCGGCAAAGACTTGCGATTTGGTGTCGTAATATTCCTCGGTGCGGACCGGCCGGCGGCGTGCCGGCGTCTGCATCGACGGCGGCGATACCTGCTGGCGCTGTTGCGAGGCCTCGCGTGCCGGCTCGACCAATATGGTCGATGTCGCGGGCGGCGCGGCGGATGGTGCGCGCGCCGGCGGCGGAGGGGGGGCTATGCCGCCGCTCTTTGCAGGACCTTCATTTCCGCGTCTGCCAAACATGCCGTCGATCCAATTCTACGCTGGAGCATGATCCCGAAAAATGCGAGCCGCCTTTCCAATCCGATCATGCGAAATCAAACAATTACTTCCGTTTCAGGAGGCCGAGCAGGCCGCCCTTTTTCGCTTTCTTCAGCGCGACGCGCCCGGTGACGATGTGCGATATCTGCGAGAAGGTTTCGGCGACCGGCGACTTCGGATCGGTCTCCGAAATCATCCGGCCGCTATTGGCCGCGTTGCCGAACAGGTTGATGTCGAAGGGAATGATGGCGATCGGGTCGGTTTCCAGCGGCTCGCAAAATTCCGATGGGCCGATTTCCGGGCGCTTCGGCATGCCGACCTGATTGAGGATGAGATGCGGCGCCTTGTCGTTGGGACGCAGCTTGCGCAGCGCATCCAGCATGTTCTTGGCGTTGCGCAGATTGGCAAGATCGGGCACGGCGCAGATCACGACCTCATCGACGGCCGAGAGCACGGAGCGCGTCCATTCCGTCCACAGATGCGGCATGTCGAGGACGGTTATGGGCGCGCTGCGCTGCAGGACGTCGAGCACCGGCTGAAAGGCCTGGCCTTCGAAATCATAGGCGCGATCGAGCATAGAGGGAGCCGCGAGCAGGGACAGGTGCTGCGAGCACTTGGTCAGCAGACGATCGAGGAAAACCTCGTCGAGACGCTCCGGCGCATAGACGGCCTCGGCGATGCCCTGGGCCGGGTCCTGGTCGAAGTCGATATTGGCGGTGCCGTAGGGCAGATCGAGATCGGCGAGGATGGTCTCGACCGAGAACAGGTTGGATATCCCGAAGGCGCAATTATGGGCGATGGTGGACGCCCCGACCCCGCCCTTGGCGCCGATGAAGGCAACGCTGCGGCCAATCGGCTCGGCATCGGGATCGACGAAGATCGCCGCCATCGCCGCCATGATATCGGTCATGGTCGCGGGCTGGACGATGTATTCGGAAATGCCGTTGCGGATAAGCTCGCGATAGAGGCCGATGTCGTTATGATAGCCGACGATCACCACCTTGGTGCTCGGATCGCAGACAGCGGCGAGCGGCGCGAGCTCGGCCAGGAGGTTTTGCGGACTGGTGCGGGTTTCCAGGATGATCAGATTCGGCGTCGGCGTCGAGGCGAACATGTTTGCCGCCGCCGCCGTGCCGCCGCCGGTGATCCTGAGATTGACCTTGGACATACGCCGGTCGTTGGCGCATCGGTCCATCACCTGATGCAACTGCTCGCTCTCGCAGAAGGCATGCACGGAAATGCGCGGCAGCGGCCGCATATTCTCGATGTCGCCCGCACGCGGCGCATCCTCGGCGTCCGCCGCAGTCGGCCTGATGTCGTAATCGATGGCGCTCATGACTTTGTCCTGTTTCGGCGGCGGCTAGCTCTCATGGTCAGGAACCGGAGCTGCTGATTGTCGCGGTGCTGGTTGCGCTCGTCCCGTTGCGATAATTCTCGATCACCTTGCCGCGCTGATCGGCATCGATCGGTGTCATGGCGCGCGGCGCGATGAGATCGGTCGGATTGGCGACCTGCGCAGCGAGATTGTTCTGGGTGGCGCAGCCGAAATTATAGTAATTCTGATTGTCGAAGGCGTTGTCGGCGAGATCGGCGGGCCATTGGCCGCAGGTATTGGTGACCGCGGCCGTCGCCATGAAGCGGAGACGGATCGGCGCCGCATCGCCGGGACCGCCGGCGGGATAGTAATTATCGACGATACGCGCCGACGGGATACCGCTCGCCACCAGTTCCTGACGGATCTGCCGGCGCAAGGCGGAGGCGGCCGGCGAATTCGCCGATTCCCGCGGGGTCATGATTTCCACCGTGCCGGTCGCGTGCGCGCGATAATCCTGAACGAAACCGCGCACCGTATCGCGCATGCCGGAGGTCAGACGGCGATCGCTGACGGAGACGGGAATGTCGACGCGGTGTTCCTTGTCCGTCAGCACGATCGGATGACGCTGGCGATAGTCATCGGTGATGGCGCTGGTGGTCATTCCGTCCCTGGAGCCGGCACAACCGCTGACAGCGGCCGTTGCGATGAAGACCGGGACGATCATGGCCAGCGCGGCAAACCGCGGCCTGCCGGGGCGCGGCGCATTACGATCGGGGCTGGCCATCTTTTGGTCTCTCGTTGATCCGGTTGAAAAGGAGCGTGTCACGATCGTTCCCCTCACTTGTAGATGAAGCCGACCGTGCCGTGGAAATCGGCGTCGGCGACCGGCGGCGCATCCTTGCGGCCGTAGATCTTGTTGACACGGTTCATGAAGAAGACGCCGGCATCGTTGCTCGGAGAGAAATTGTCGTCCGGACGGGCAATCTGATTGCGCGCCACCGGCCGCACGAGATAGGGCGTCGCAATGATCACGAGTTCGCTCTCGTCACGCTGAAAGGTCTTCTGGCGGAACAGCGCGCCGAGGATCGGGATCTTCGAAGCGCCGGGCGTTCCGGTGGTGGACTGCTGCACATTGTCGCTCAAAAGGCCGGCAAGCGCGATCGAGCCGCCGGACGGCAATTCGACCGAGGTATCGGCCGCACGCCGATTGTAGGTCGCCGCACCCGTGGTGCCGGTCGGTTCGGAGACCTGGGTCTGGACATGCAGGCTGATGCGGCCGGCGGAGAGAACGACGGGCGTGAAGGCGAGGCTGATGCCGTAAGTATACGGCGTGATCGTCACGTTACCGTCTTTATCGATGACGGAATAGAGCGTCTGGCCACCGGAATTGAAGGTCGCAGCCTGGCCCGAGATCGCCGTCAACGTCGGCTCCGCAAGGGTGCGGACGGCTCCGGCCTGCTCCATGGCGTTGAGATAGCTGCTGATATTGTATTTGCCGAGCGCCGTCTTGAACAATGCGCTGAGGCCGCCACCGCCCGTGGCAGCCGTTATATCGCCGCTGACATTGCCGAGCTGCGCGACGGAGAGGCCGGAGGAGTTGCTGACGAGATTGTCGAAGCCGATCTGCTTCAGCACGCTGCGCTTGACCTCGGCGACGGTGACCTTCAGCGTCACCTGATCCTCGCCCTCGATCTGCAGGAGATTGACGATCTGCGAGCTCTGGCGCCCCTCGGCAAACAAGGCGACCGCATTGTCACCGCCGCTGGCGCTGGCGGTTTGGGTGCGGGTCGTGGCCTCGCCGCCCTTGAGGAACGCCCCGGCCAATTGCTGGGCGCGAGACGAATCCTGCGGTGTGCGCACCGTGCCGGTCAGGACGATATTGTCGGAGACGATCTCGACATTGATGTCGGAGTCGGGGATGAACCGCTTGAGATTGGCCTGCAGGCCGGCAATGTCGCGCTCGATCTGCAGGTCGAGGCTGACGATCTCCTGGCCGTTGGCGCCGAAGACGAAGATATTCGTCTGGCCGACCGTCTTGCCGAAGAGATAGATGCGGCGCGACGTGCGCGTGACCGCATCCGCCATCCTGGGATCGGAAACGAGAATGTCATGCGCATCCGCCGGCAAGTCGACCACCAGCGCCTTGTTGAGCCCAAGCTTCAACGTGCGCTTGGTGTTCAGGCCGGCAATGGTGACGATGCTGTCGGCGCCATCGGCTTTGGCAACCGCGGTCTGGAGGAAAACCGGAGCTTCTGCGACTGGAAGACCGGCAAAGGCGACCGAGAAGCAAAGAGCCGCCAGGAGGGAAAGGCCGGTTGTTTGGCTGATCTTGAACATGGTCCCGCCCCTTCTCATTGTGTCTTGGCCGCGGCCGTGCCGTTGGCGACGATCGTGCCCGATTTGATGACCTGGACGACGGCGCCGCCATTGTCGCCGGTCAGCAGATAGTCGGCGGCGGTGGTATCCGGCTGCTGCGCGTCGGCGACGGAGCGTAGCGCCAGCGTCAGCCGATCGGCCATCTGCTGGGCGACCGCGAGCACCTTCGTCTGGTCCGGCGTCAGCTCCAGCGTTGCGGTGGTGCCGACCACCGCCTTGGTGCCGTCCTGCTTTTCCTCGATCTGCTGATCGACGGCCAGGATGCGGACGTTGCTGAGCACGGTCTCGGTTACGAATTTCTGGGTGTCGCCCTTGCGCACCATGATCACGTCGACGCGGTCATTGGGGAGAATGAAGCCGCCGGCGCCGGTGGCGACCGAGATTTCGGTGGCGACGGCGCGCTTGCCGGAGGGCAGCAGCGAGGACAGAATGCGGCTGTTGGAGTCGGCGACCTTCTCTTCGCGGATCGGCTCGCCTTCGAAGATCGGCAGGCGGACCACCGCGCCGTTCAGGTCCTTCAGCGCCTCAGGACGATCGGCTTGGGTGATGAGACCCTTGACGACACCGCTCCGCGGCCACGCCATCCAGTGGATCGACTTGTCGTTCAGGCGCGATCCCACAGGAAGATTGGCACCGGCAACCAGTACGTTGACCGTCGCCTCCTTTTCCACCACCGTCGCAACCTGCTGCACGACTTTGCGCGAGCCGGCCAGATGCATCGCCAGCAGCCCGGCAAGCCCTGCCGCGACGACTGCCACTGCGAGTATCATTATGCGAGCGGGTTTCATTGATCATTCCTTGGGGAATACGATTCTTCGCCCCGCAGAATGCTCGGTAATTGGTGTAATTATGGTTAATGCTCTATTACATCTACTATAGTTTAACCATTTTTATTTAAGCAATACAATATACAACGGCGCATCGCCCCGATCGAATGCGTATAATATGCTAATTTAGAGAATACGCGATGTAACGGTCACGAGCAAAGGCGACGAGGGGAAAGCCAGAAAGCCGCCGATGGCGATGGCGATGCCATAAGGGATCTTCTTGGCGATCAGTAGCGAGTTGGGCAGCGGCAGGCCCATGGCCATGATGGCATTCGACTGCGAACGTATCATCAGGATGACGATGGTCAGCGCCCCGCCAATAAAGGCGACATAGACGAGGAAGGCGAGAAGCGGCATACCGAAGCCGAACCAGAGCGCCGACGCCGCCAGCAGCTTGGCATCGCCGCCGCCCATGACATTCAGGGCGAAGAGCGCGAAGCAGGCGCAGAAAACGCTGGCCGCGCCGGCGACATGCATGCCGATCTCGGGCAGCGTCAGTCCGGCGAGCGGGGCAAGCACGATGAAAGCGGCAAGCAGAACGAGCGACACCCGGTTCGGGATCGTCATGGTCAAAAGGTCGGAGATAGCCGCGACCGACAGGCAAAGCGGAAAGATCAGCAATGTTGCGGCTTCAAGCATTGGATATCTCCACGTCGATTTATAAAGATCGGGAGCCGCTCATTACACAGAGCGGCTCCCGTTTGAGATTAGCCAACCCAAAATATCGAATTAGTCACCCGTAGTTGTCGTAGTTCCCTTTGCTGCTGTGGCTGCTGTGTCCATACGGCCGGAAATGCTAGTGAACGTATTATTAAGCGCACCACCCAAGGTGGTTGCACCAGTGATAATGGCAACAGAGATCAGAGCAGCGATCAGGCCGTATTCGATGGCAGTCGCACCGGATTCGTCTTTCAGGAAACGCGAAAAAAGCTTGGTCATAAGGTAACTCCACTCACTTTGTTGACAGCACGTCCGCCAACAGTGCCGTTGATCGGATGAGTTGCACCGTAGCGGTTGGCCGTTTCCATCGCTTTAAGGAAATGGGTTAACAGATCGCGAATTCCAAAGCGCAGATAGACTAGTTAATATAGATTCAGGTCTTTCCCAGCATTTTTAAAGAAAGTCTTCAACTTTCACGCAAGAATTAGAAGTCAATATATTAGCGCATTACGCCAATTGTCCCGGAATATTGCGCGCTCGACGCGAAAATCCGGAAATGGGCCATAGAGCGGACAGGTCTGCCTCGTAATAGCATCAACGACCGCACTCTTAACTGTTCGTTCACCCTTCTTTCTCATTCTATTCAGGAATTGCTTCCGCCATCCATTTCATGAGGCCAGACCATGCCAATCCGCGACAGAACCGCATTTCTTGCCGTCGTTGCCGCCATGGCGGGCCTGATGCCGCAGCTTTCGCGAGCCGCCGATGACGGCATGCTGCGTGTCTATATGGATCACGCGCGCGTGCTGAAGCTCGATCGTCCGGTCAGCAAGGTCATCGTCGGCAATTCGCAGGTCGCCGACGCGACCGTGGCGGACCCGAAGACGATCGTGCTCACCGGCCGCAGTTTCGGCACGACGAACATCGTCCTGCTCGACGCCGACGGCAACGCGATCGTCGACGAACGTATCCTGGTCTCGATCGATGAGGGCAATACGGTGCGCGTCTACCGCCAGACCAACCGTTCCGTACTGTCCTGCACGCCCAATTGCGAGCAGCATGCCCAGCAGAACAACGCCGCTGCGGCCGCCAACCCCTGAGGCTGGTATCTCACCCGATTCCATTTGGAAATACTGTATAAGCCAAGACTTTGCTGAATAAACCGGACTTCCTCTAAATATGAAGAGAGAAGAGAAACGGATTATCAAGGAAGCGGCCCTAGTCTCGCCCCATTCAAATCGCCGCGGATTCCACTATGACGCCAGACGACGATCTTCTTGGGGGCAAGACCTTTGCACGGCGGCGTGCAAGGGGGGGCCTGCGCGAGTTCGTGCGCTCCCGCGACGGCACCACCGCCATCGAATTCGCGCTGCTGGCCATCCCCTATTTCATGATCATCTTCGCCATCCTGGAGACCTTCGTCGCCTTCCTCGCCGAGCAGGTCGTTTCCAACGCCGTCGATACGCTGTCGCGCGAGATCAGGACCGGGCAGATCACCGCATCCAATACGACCGAACAGCAGTTCCGCCAGGCCTTCTGCAACCAGATCTCGGTGCTCATCGCCTGCTCGGCGGCCGAGCTGGCGACACCGACGAGCCTCTATCTCGACGTCAAAAGCTATTCGACCTTCGCCGACATGCCGACGACGATCCCGCGCGCTTCGTCCGATCCCTACTCCGACCTCGACACGACGGGCTTCACATTCGCTCCCGGCGGCACCGGGTCGGCCAATATGGTGCGCGCCTATTACCGCTGGCAGGTGATCGTCGATCTGCTGCGGCCCTATCTCACCAACATCCATCCATCCGACGGCTCGATGCCGAGCACCTATCTCATCGTCGCGACAGGCGCCTTCCAGAACGAGGACTATTGATGAGGCCGCGTGAGATCTCGGGAAGGGCCATGGCGGCAAGCTTCCGCGCGCGTCTTCGGCGCTTTGCCCGCGACGAGCGCGGCATTGGCGCCATCGAATTCGCCATCCTCTTCCCGGTGCTGCTGATGCTCTATCTCGGCGCCTTCGAACTCACCGTCGGCCTCGGCGTCGCAAAACGCGCAAGCCGGGCGGCCGGATCCATCGCCGATATCGTGACCCAGAGCAAGAGCACCACCAAGTCGGAGCTGGCCACCATGACCTCCGTCGCCGGTGCGATTTTCGTGCCTTACACCACCACCGGCCTGACACTGAAGGTCACCGGAATCCAGATCGACGCCGGCAGCAGCGCCACCGTGGCCTGGTCCTGGGCGCAGGACGGCAGCAAGCCCTATACGGCCGGCAGCGCCGTCACCGTTCCCAGCGACCTCAAACTGCCAGGCTCGTTTCTGGTCCGCACCGAACTCGCCCTTCCCTATCAGATGCTCAGCTTCGGCTCGGATTTCCTGCCCGCCGGCAGCAACCAGATCACCATCAGCCGCTCATATTTCTATCGCCCACGCGAGGGAGACTCGATCACCTGCGGCGATTGTTGAGCGGAACTGCTTTCGACCGGCGCAACATTCCCCATCCAGCTGGAAATTGCCAAGTTGACGCCTGCGTTATATGGGTGACGTCCCATGCGCCTGACATGAAATGTCGCGCGCTGAGCAATCTTATCGGGTGACCCATGGCACGCGCATTTCTCTTCGTTCTGGACTCTTTCGGCGTCGGCGGCGGCCCGGATGCGGCGGCCTATGGCGACGAGGGCGCCGATACGCTCGGTCACATCGCTGAATTCTGTGCAGCCGGCGCTGCCGACCGCGAGGGTCTGCGCGCCGGTCCGCTGCTGTTGCCGAACATGTCCGGTCTTGGCTTGCTGGAGGTCGCCAAGGCGGCGACAGGCCGCTATCCTCTAGGCATGCCGCTGCCGGAGAAGCTTCACGGCTTGTATGGCTGCGCCAACGAAGTCTCGCGCGGCAAGGATACGCCCTCGGGCCATTGGGAAATCGCCGGTACGCCCGTCACGTTCGACTGGGGCTATTTCTCCGCCGAAGGCGACGCCTTTCCGCCGGAGCTGGTGGAAGCGATCTGCAAGGCGGCCGATCTCCCCGGCATTCTCGGCAATTGCCATGCGTCGGGAACCGAGATCATCGCGAAGTACGGTGAGGAGCATATCCGCAGCGGCAAGCCGATCTGTTATACTTCGTCGGATTCAGTCTTCCAGATCGCTGCGCATGAGCAGCATTTCGGCCTCGAACGGCTGATCTCCCTCTGTCAGAGCGTCCGCACCCTGCTCGACCCCTACAATATCGGCCGCGTCATTGCCCGCCCTTTCATCGGCGAGACGCCGGCGAGTTTCGAGCGCACCGGCAACCGCCGCGATTTCTCCGTGCCGCCGCCCGAGCCGACCCTGCTGGACCGGCTGGTCAAGGCCGAACGCCGCGTGCATGCGGTCGGCAAGATCGGCGACATCTTCGCCCATCAGGGCATTTCCAGAGTCATCAAAGCCAACGGCAACATGAAGCTGATGGATGCGACGCTAAAGACCATGGACGAGGCAGCCGATGGCGATCTCATCTTCACCAATTTCGTCGATTTCGACATGGTTTACGGCCATCGCCGCGACGTGGCCGGCTATGCGGCCGCGCTCGAAGCCTTCGACGCGCGGCTGCCGGAGGTGCACGGCAAGCTGAAGCCCGGCGATCTTCTCATCCTGACCGCCGACCATGGCTGCGACCCGACCTGGCGCGGCACCGACCATACGCGTGAGCGCGTTCCCGTCATAGCCTATGGGCCCGGCATCCGCTCACGCTCGATCGGCATCCGCCAGACTTATGCCGATATCGGCGAAACCGTTGCACGCCATCTGGGAATTGCGGCGGGGCCGCATGGGAGGAGTTTTCTGTGACATCGCATCTGAAGAAGGTCGAGCTGCATTGCCATCTGGAAGGCGCGGCTCCCCCGGCGCTGACGCTGGCGCAAGCGCGGAAGTACAATGTCGATACCAGCGCCTACATGCGCGACGGCGTCTACCTCTGGAAGGATTTCGCCGAATTCCTCGTCTGCTACGACAAGGTCTCCGAGGTCTACCGCACCGGAGAAGACTATGCGCTGCTGACCGAAACCTATCTCGAAGAGCTCGCCGGCATCGGCACGATCTATAGCGAACTGATCGTCTCGCCCGACCACGGCGACCGCATCGGGCTTGGTGCCGACGCCTATATGGAAGGCATCTCGGCCGGCATCCGCGCGGCCAGGGAAAAAAGCGGCATCGAGGCACGGCTGATCGTTACCGGCGAACGACATTTCGGACCGGAGCGCGTCATCAGGGCCGCCGAATATGCCGCCAGAAGCGATAATCCGTTGATCACCGGTTTCAACATGGCCGGCGAGGAGCGCATGGGCCGCGTCGCCGACTATGCCCGCGCCTTCGACATCGCCCGCGAGGCTGGCCTCGGGCTCACCATCCATGCCGGCGAAGTCTGCGGCGCCTTCAGCGTCACCGACGCGGTCGAACTGGTCCGTCCGGCGCGGATCGGCCACGGCGTCCGCGCCATCGAGGATGCCGATCTGGTCAAGCGCCTGGCCGATCTCGGAACCGTTCTGGAAGTCTGCCCCGGCTCCAACATCGCTCTCAACGTCTTCCCGGATTTCCCATCGCACCCGCTACGCAAGCTGCGCGACGCCGGCGTACGCGTCACCATCAGTTCCGACGATCCGCCCTTCTTCCACACTTCGCTGGAGCGCGAATACGAGCTGGCATCCACCGCCTTCGGCTTCAGCGACGACGAGATCAATGCGATGACCCGCACGGCGATCGAGGCGGCTTTCGTGGACGAGGCGACGCGGGCGGCACTGTTGGCAAAATTGGGTTAGCCAGGGAATCGGGATTGAAATCTGTCCCATAGAGTGGTACACCGCCTCAAAATCGAGGATGAAGAATGATCGTAAGCTTTCGAGATGATTGGCTGCGTGATTTCTTCGTCGATGATGTACATTCGAAGAAAATACCGGCCGATCTGGATAGCCGACTATTTCGCAAACTCCAAATGATCGATGATGCGACGGCGGATCAGGATTTGCGGATCCCGCCCAGCAATCATTTCGAGAAATTGCGGGGCAATCTCGAAGGCTTTTGCTCTATCCGCGTCAACAAGCAGTGGCGACTTATCTTCCGATGGGGATGGCAGCCATGGCGAAGCGACGGACATCTATCTCGACGACCATAGCTATCGATGAGGTGAACCATGCTGATGACAAAGCGCAAGCCGGCAAGTGTCGGCGAGATACTGGTCGAGGAATTCATGGAGCCCTTCGGCCTCACGCAAGGCGCGCTGGCGGAGGCCATGGGTGTGCAGCGGAAGCATGTGAACGAGTTGTGCAACAATCGCCGTAGCGTGACGGCGGCGACAGCCCTGATCCTTGCCCGCGTATTTGGCAACAGCCCGGAGTTCTGGCTGAACGTGCAACGGCGCAATGATCTGTGGGACGTGATGCACTCTCCTCAAGAACGCGAGCGGATCGAACGCGCCCGCCCGCTGTCCGCGGCATGAGTTTGGGGATGAAATCAGGCCTTTCGCCCTATTTCCTTGCACCAGAGACAATTTCCGTGAAAGAAACATCGGATATCGCGGAATTACTGGAAGGCTGAAACCATGGACGGCGTCACTGTCATCGATCACCCGCTTGTGCAGCACAAGCTCACAATCATGCGCAAGAAGGACACGTCGACGGGGAGCTTTCGCCGGCTGCTGCGCGAGATTTCGACGCTGCTCTGTTACGAGGTGACGCGCGATCTGGAAATGACGATGGAGACCATCGAGACGCCGCTGCAGCCCATGGAATCGCCGATCCTCGAAGGCAAGAAGCTGGTCTTCGCCTCGATCCTGCGCGCCGGCAACGGCCTGCTCGAAGGCATGCTGGATCTGGTTCCCTCCGCCCGCGTTTCGCATATCGGCGTCTACCGCGACCACGAGACGCTGCAGCCGGTCGAATATTACTTCAAGGCACCGGAGGATATTGCCGAGCGCCTGATCATCGTCGTCGACCCGATGCTCGCCACCGGCAATTCCTCGATCGCTGCGATCGAAAAGCTGAAGGAACGCGGCGCCCATAATATCCGCTTCCTCTGCCTGCTCGCTGCCCCGGAAGGCATCGCCAATTTCCGCGCGGCGCATCCGGATGTACCGGTCTTCACCGCCGCGATCGACAGCCATCTGAACGAGAAGGGCTATATCGTCCCCGGCCTCGGCGATGCCGGCGACCGCATGTACGGCACGAAGTAAATCCCGCCTCTCTCTTTGTTTTCCGCCCGGCAGTGTCCAACTGCCGGGCTTTTTATTGATCTATTTAGCGGCCTGTCAGCAAAGCTGATTTAAACGATGGGGATCGATGGGCTCGACATGGTGAGCCCACGGGAAGGATCTTCGCCGATGCTCGTTCGTGTCCTTGTCTTTGCCGGTATCATCGCCGCAGCGGCTACACAGGTGCCGGCCCTGCTGAATATGCAGACCGCAAGCGGCGAAAGCCCGGTGCCTCCCATCGGCACCCCTCCCTCGGGACAACAGGTCTCGGTGGTGAGCCTGCCGCATGGCAGCGTCCTGCTGCCCGCAGGCGCGGGAGGTCACTATCAGGGCGATTTCAAGATCAACGGCCGGCCGGTGCAGGGCATGATCGATACCGGCGCGACCTATGTGGCGATCAACGAGAGCGCGGCGCGCCGCCTCGGCATCAGCGGCAACGAACTCGACTATCGCTACACCACGCAGACCGCCAACGGCACGTCCAAGGTGGCGCTCGTCAAGCTCGACCGTCTTGAGATCGGCTCGATCAGGGTCCGTGACGTCGATGCCGTGGTTGCGAAGGACAGCGCATTGAGCACGACGCTGATCGGCATGAGCTTTCTGAAGAAGCTGAATTCCTACGGCGTCGAAAACGGCTCGTTGCGCCTGACGCAGTAACCCTTCAGATCCGCGAAACGATCACCGGCGGCAGAACGGGAGCGGCATCCGCGATGCGATAGTTTGCGGCGAGATCGGCTGCCGCCTTTTCGGCACTTGCTTCATCGGCCGCATGGACCGTCGCGATACGATCGCCTTTGCTCACCTTGGTTCCAAGCGGCAGGATATCGCTGAAGCCGACGCGATGGTCGATCTTGTCCTGCGGACGACGGCGGCCGCCGCCGAGATCGATGACATCAATGCCGATGGCGCGGGCATCGCAAGCCGCAAGCCAACCGTCCGAAGCAGCAAGAACCGGCTTCTGCACCGGCGCCACGGCCAGATATTTAGCCGAATTCTCAAGAAGATCGACCGGACCTCCGAGGCCATGGACCATGCGGGAGAACAGTTCGGCTGCCTTGCCCGAGGCGAGCGCATTGCGCGCGCTGGCTTCAGCCTCGGCGAGTGTCTTCGCGACCCCCGCCTGCGTCAACATCTCGGCAACGAAGGCCAGCACCACGGTCTCCAGCCGTGTGCCTGCCTTGGTGCCCTTCAGGAAATCGAGGCAATTGCGGAGTTCGACCACATTGCCGGCGGCATCCGCCAGCGGCTGGTTCATGTCGGTGATCAGAGCCGAGGTCTTCACCCCCCCGCCGTTCGCCACCTCGACCAGAGAGCGCGCCAGCGTCTCGGCCTCGCCCAGTGATGTCATGAAGGCGCCGCTGCCGATCTTGACATCGAGCACCAGCGTCTCCAGCCCGGCCGCCAGCTTCTTCGACAGGATCGAGGCGGTGATCAGCGGTACGGAATCGACGGTGGCGGTGACATCGCGCACGGCATAGAGCTTGCCGTCGGCGGGCGCCAGGGCTCCGGTCTGGCCGATGATGGCGCATCCAACTTCGTCCACCACCTTGCGGAAGCGCGCCGCATCCGGGGTGATGCCGTAGCCGGGGATGGACTCCAGCTTGTCCAGTGTGCCGCCGGTATGGCCGAGGCCACGGCCGGAGATCATCGGCACTGCAAGGCCGCACGCCGCCGCGATCGGAGCCAGCATCAGCGAGACATTGTCTCCCACGCCGCCGGTCGAATGCTTGTCGGCGATCGGCCTGGCAATGCCGGACCAGGAGAGCGTATCGCCGGAGTGGGCCATGGCCAGCGTCAGCGCCACGACCTCCTCGCGTATCATGCCGCGAAACCAGATGGCCATGGCGAAGGCACCGATCTGGCTCTCGGCCAGTTCGCCGCGCACCAGGGCTCCGATGAAGCTATCGATGTCGGCGGCGGAAAGAGTACCGCCGTTTCGCTTCAGCCGGATGATCTCCTGCGGGATCATGGCTTCAATAGCCTGAAGACGCTGTCTTGGATTGTCCGCCGGCCAGCACGTTAACGATATCGTCGAGCAGGCTAGACGCACCGAAACGGAAGGTCGAAGGCATGGCCCAGTCCGGCGCCATGATGGTCTCGGCAAGGCTCAGATAGAGGGCCGCATCGGCAACGGAGCCGATGCCGCCGGCCGGCTTGAAGCCGACTTTCCTGCCGCTGTCGCGGATTGCTCGCAGCATGATGTCGGCCGCTTCGAGCGTCGCGTTGACGGCGACCTTGCCGGTGGAGGTCTTGATGAAATCGGAACCGGCTTCGATCGCCAGTTCGGAGGCGCGCTGGATCAGCGCCACGTCCTTGAGCTCGCCGGTTTCGAGGATGGTCTTGAGGATCACCGGTCCGGTGCATTCGGCCTTGACGGCAGCGACCATGTCGGTCACGGCCTGCTCGTTGCCGGCGAGCAGCGCGTGATAGGGAATGACGAGATCGATCTCGTCGGCGCCATCGGCGATCGCCTCGCGCGCTTCGGCGGCAACGTCGGCCACTTCCATGTCGCCGGCCGGGAAATTCACCACGGTTGCGATCTTCACCGCATGGTCGGTGCCGAGGATGCCGCGCGCCTGGGCGACGAAACGCGGCCAGATACAGATGGCGGCGGTATTGCCGAAGGGCGACTGGGCGCGGGCACAGAGCGTCTCGATCTGGGCCGGGGTGCAATCATCCTTGAGGTTGGTGAGATCGAGAAGGGAAAGCGCAACGGCCGCCGTTTCTCTCAGGGAATGGCTCGTCATTGTCAGTTTCCTCCGTCCGCAATCATTTCTGTCAGGATGGCCGCGAGACGGGCGCCGCCGACCGGAGCCATGTCCTTGGTCTCCTCATGCGTCAGCTCGGCGCCGGTCATGCCAGCCCCATAGTTAGTGATGACGGAGGCCGCGGCAACCCTCAGGCCGAAAAGACGTGCCAGAATGACCTCCGGCACCGTCGACATGCCCACTGCATCGGCGCCGAGGATGCGGGCCATGCGGATTTCCGCCGGCGTCTCGAAGCTCGGGCCGGAGAACCACATATAGACGCCGTGCGACAGCTTGATCCCGGCCTTTTCCGCCGCCTTGCGCATCTGCATGATGAGATCGCTGTCATAGGCGCTGGTCATGCCGACGAAACGCTTGTCGCTTTCCTCGCCGATCAGCGGGTTCATGCCGGAATAATTGATGTGGTCGGTGATCTGCATCACCGATCCCGGCGGCATTTCCTCGCGCAGCGATCCCGCCGAGTTGGTCAGGATCAGCGTCTCGACGCCGAGAGCCTTCAGGGTCTCGATCGGCACGCGCATGGCGTTGGCGTCGCCCTTTTCATAGTAATGCACGCGGCCGGACAGCATGATGACCGGCACGTCGCCGAGATAACCGGCAACCAGCGTGCCGGCATGGCCGGAGACGGCGCTGATGGGGAAATCCAGAAGATCGGCATAGGGAATGCGGACCGCATCCCTGACCTGATCGACGAGCGAGCCCAGGCCGGAGCCGAGGACGATGCCATGGCGCGGCTTCAGATCGCCGAGCTTTGCGGCCAGGATATCGACGGCGGCGGTCATCCCAGCAACTCGGTTTCGAAGCTGAAGGGCAGCAATTCATCGATGGTCATCGTCTTCCTCACCCCGGTTTCGTCGCAAAGATAGATGCGCGTTTCCTTGGTGGCAAATTCGGCGATCTTCTGCCGGCAACCGCCGCACGGCGGGCAGAGCGGCAGCTTCTCGGCGATGACGGCCATTTCGACGATCTTCCTGGCGCCGCCCATGATCATATGGCTGATCGCGGTCGGCTCGGCGCACCAGCCCTGCGGGAAAGACAGGTTCTCGATATTGGCGCCGGCATAGATCTTGCCGTCTTCGGCGCGGATCGCCGCGCCAACGGGGAATTTCGAATAGGGGGCATGGGCAAAGGCCATCGCTCCGCGAGCGGCCTCGAACAGATCGTGCGACATGAACTAGCGCTCCTTGGTATAGGGCACGCCACCCGCCTTTGGCGGCTTGGCGACGCCGATGAAGCCTGCAAGCAGGATGCAGGTGAGAATATAGGGCAGCGCCTGGAAAATCTGCACCGGCACCTCGCCGATGCCGGGAACCGCCTTGCCCTGCATGAAATTAGCGAAAGCATCGAGGAAGCCGAAGAGCAGGCAGGTGAACATGACCGGCACCGGCTTCCACTTGGCGAAGATCAGCGCCGCCAGCGCGATATAGCCCTTGCCCGCCGACATGTTGTTGATGAAGGCGGCCGACTGGGCGATGGCAAGATAGGTGCCGGAGAAACCGCAGAGGATGCCCGCGACGATCAGCGAACGATAGCGCAGCCATTCGACCGAGATGCCGGCCGTATCGACGGCGCCGGGATTTTCGCCGACGGCGCGCAGCCGCAGGCCGAACCGGGTGCGATAGAGAATCCACCAGGAAATCGGCACGGCGAGGAAGGCGAGATAGGTGAGAATATTGTTGCCGGAAATAACGTTGGCATAGAGCGGCCCGATGAACGGCACGCCGCGAATGGCGTCGACGCCGGGTAGCGTGATCGAGGCGAAGCGCGCCGAGCCCGGCAGCGTCGGCGTGCGGCCGCCCTGGCCGAACCAGGCCTGTCCGAGCACGATGGTGAGGCCGGCGGTCAGGAAGTTGATGGCGACGCCGGAGACGATCTGGTTGCCGCGATTGGTGATCGAGGCGAAGCCGTGCAGCAGGCCGAAAACGACCGATATGGCAATGCCGGCGCCAAGCCCGGCCCAGGCCGAACCGGTGATGGAGGCGACGCAGGCGGCGGAAAAGGCCGAGGCCAGCATCTTGCCTTCGAGACCGATGTCGAAAATGCCGGCGCGCTCGGAAAACAGCCCGGCAAGCGCCGTGAAGATCAGCGGAATCGACAGGCGAACGGTCGAGCCAAGTATGCTGATGAGGAGATCATAGTAATCCATTATCCGCTCCTCATGTCCTGGCGAATTTTTGATAGATACGCACCAGCGCGGGGCGGAACATGTATTCGAGGGCGCCGGCGAACAGGATGACAAGACCCTGGATCACCACGATCATGTCGCGCGTGATGTTGGGCATGTCGAAGGACAACGCATCGCCGCCCTGATAGAGGATGCCGAACAGGACCGCCGCCAGAATGATGCCGAAGGGATGGTTTCGCCCCATCAGCGACACGGCAATGCCGACGAAACCGGCACCGAGCACGAATTCCACCTGCAGGCGCGCCGACGCGCCCATGACCGGATTGAGCGCCATCATGCCGGCGAGACCGCCGGAGATCAGCATGGCGATGACGACCGTGCGGGCATAGGGAATGCCGGCATAGACGGCCGCCGTCGGGCTCAAGCCCAGCGTGCGCATTTCATAGCCGAGCTTGGTGCGCCAGACGAGTACCCAGACGAGGAAGCACATGACCAGCGCGATCAGGAAGGACACGTTGAGAGGCGCGGCTCCGATCGTGGAACCGAACAGGCCCATCAACCAGTCCAGCTTGGGCAATTGGCCACCCTCCAGGAAGGTGCGGGTTTCCGGAGCCATCTTGCCCGGCACGATCAGCACATGCACCAGGATGAAGTTCATCATCGCCGAGGCGATGAAGTTGAACATGATGGTGGTGATGACGACATGGCTGCCGCGCTTGGCCTGCAGCCAGGCGGGAATGAGAGCCCAGAGCGCGCCGAAGATGGCAGCACCGATGACCGCGAAGGGCATCGTCACATACCAGGGCACATATCTGTCGAGCGCCAGCGCCACCAGGGCGCAGCCGAGGCCGCCGACATAGGCCTGGCCTTCCGAGCCGATGTTGAACAGCCCGGCATGGATGGCGACGGCGACCGACAGGCCGGTGAAAATGAAGCTCGTGGCATAGTATAGCGTGAAGCCGATGCCTTCGCCGCTACCGAGCGCGCCCTGCAGCAGCAGGTTCAGCGCATCGAGCGGGCTCTCGCCGATCAACCAGACGACGAGGCCGGAGATCAGAAAGGCCACGATCAGGTTGAGAATGGGGATCAGACCATAGGTGATCCAATTGGGAAGCGGAACGGAAGCGGTACTCATCAAGGCCTCACGCGGCAATTCCGGCCATCATCAGGCCGAGTGTCTGTTCACCGGCGTCAGCCGTTTTTTCGCCGACGACATGGCCGGCGAACATGACGAGGATGCGGTCCGAAAGCGCGCGGATTTCATCCAGCTCCACCGAAACCAGCAGGATCGCCTTGCCGGCGTCGCGCATCTCGATGATGCGGCGATGGATGAATTCGATGGCGCCGATATCGACGCCGCGCGTCGGCTGGCCGATCAGCAACGTCTTCGGGTCGCGCTCGATCTCGCGGGCGACGACGATCTTCTGCTGATTGCCGCCGGAGAAATTGGCGGTCTTCAGCCGGGCGTTCGGCGGGCGGATGTCGTATTTCTCGATCTTCTCGATCGCATCCTTGCGCATGGCGTCGAGGTCGAGCATCCCGGCCCTGCCGTATTTGGCGTCGCGGTGATAGCCGAGCATCGAATTCTCATATTCCTCGAACTTGAGGACGAGACCCATATGATGGCGGTCTTCGGGAATATGGGCAAGCCCGAGGGCGCGCAGAGCCGCCGGGTCGGCGGTGCCGATCGGCTTGCCATATAGACAGATCTCGCCCGAGGCCGGCTTGCGGATACCGGCGATCGCCTCCAGCAACTCGGACTGGCCGTTGCCGGCAACGCCGGCGATGCCGACGATCTCGCCGGCACGCACGTCGAAGGAGACATTGTCGACCATGGTGACGCCGCGGCCGTCCTTGACGGTGAGGTTACGCACGGAAAGGATGACATCGCCCGGATGGGCGGAACCCTTCTCGACGCGCAGCAGCACGCGGCGGCCGACCATCAGCTCGGCGAGTTCCTCGACGGTGGTTTCGGCCGTCTTGCGGGTGGCGACCACTTCGCCGCGGCGCATGACCGATACCGTATCGGTGATCGCCATGATCTCGCGCAGCTTGTGGGTGATGAGGAGGATTGTCTTGCCCTGGTCGCGCAGCACGCGCAGGATGCGGAACAGATTGTCCGCTTCGGCGGGCGTCAACACGCCGGTCGGCTCGTCGAGGATGAGGATCTCGGCACCGCGATACATGGCCTTCAGGATTTCGACGCGCTGCTGCTGGCCGACAGGAAGCTCTTCGATCAAGGCGTCCGGATCGATGTCCAGACCATATTCCGTCTCCAGCCGCTTGAGCTCGGTGCGGGCGGCGGCGACACCCTTGGCCAGCAACGCCCCGCCCTCGGCGCCGAGCATGACGTTTTCCAGCACGGAGAAATTATCGACCAGCATGAAATGCTGGTGCACCATGCCGATGCCGGCGGCGATGGCCGCCTGGCTGTCCCGGATGGCGGTGGGATTGCCGTTGATGCGGATCTCGCCGCTGTCGGCCTGGTAGAAGCCGTAGATGATCGACATCAGAGTCGACTTCCCGGCACCGTTCTCACCGATGATCCCGTGGATCGAACCCTTGGAAACGGTCAGGTTGATGTCTTTATTGGCGTGGACGGCACCGAACTTCTTGTCGATGCCCACAAGTTCGATGGCAGGCGATTGGCTCACTACACGGCTCCAGAAATCAGAATTCCGGATAAGAAAAGGGCGTATGACGTTTTGATGCCGTCATACGCCCTAATTTCATATCAGCTCTTCGGGCAGGCGTTGTCGGTCGTGTAATCGTGCACCTTGACCGTGCCGGCAATGATGTCGGCGGTCGCCTTGTCGACGGCAGCCTTGATTTCCGGCGTGACGAGCGGCTTGTTGTTGTCGTCCATGGCAGCGCCGACGCCCTCTTCCTTGAGGCCGAGTTCCTGCGTGCCGGGGGTGAACTTGCCAGCCTTGGAGTCGGTGAAGGCATTGTAGACCGCGAGGTCGACACGCTTGACGACGGAGGTCAGAACCGAACCCGGATGCAGGTAGTTCTGGTTGCTATCGACGCCGACGGAAAGCTTCTTGTTGTCGGCGGCCGTCTGCAGCACGCCGAGGCCGGTGGCGCCGGCAGCCGCGTAGATCACATCGGCGCCCTGGTCGATCTGGTTCTTGGTGAGCTCGCCGCCGCGAACCGGGTCGTTCCAGGCAGCGCCGGTGGTGCCGGTCATGTTCTGGAAGACTTCGATCTTCGGATTGGTGGCGCGGGCGCCCTGCTCGTAGCCGCATTCGAACTTGCGGATGAGCGGAATGTCCATGCCGCCGACGAAACCGATCTTGCCGGTTTTCGACGACAGAGCGGCCATGACGCCGGCAAGGTACGAGCCTTCGTTTTCCTTGAACTTGACGGAGCGGACGTTCGGCAGATCGAGACTGTCGTCGATCAGAACGAATTCGGTCTTCGGATATTCGGCTGCAACCTTCTGCAGAGCGGAGGTCCAGGCGAAGGAAACAGCAATCACCGGGTTGAAACCCTTGCTGGCGAAGTTGCGCAGCGCCTGTTCGCCCTGGGTGTCGCCGGTCGGTTCGAAGTCGCGATAGGCGATGCCGGTTTCCTTCTTGAACTTTTCGGCGCCGTTATAGGCCGCCTCGTTGAAGGACTTGTCGAACTTGCCGCCGGTGCCATAGACGATCGCCGGCTTGATGTCGGCCGCAAGCGCCGTTGCCGACATGGCAGCCAAGGCGAAAAGGGTCAAAAGGGATTTTTTCATGAGTTGCAGCCCTGTTGTTTCTATCTTGTTGGGTCCTCCCGCAAGCCCGTTGGCCGGACATGTCTGCGGAACCGCCAGCCTCCCCCGAGGCCAGGCTGGCGCGCATCCTTGCATGGCTGCATGAAAAATTCACCAGAAATTTTTCAGTTGGTAAAGATTTGTGGGAATTGCCAAAAACCCGCTCAAAGGGGCTGATTTTTGAACAATTTCGCCTTCGGACTGCGATTTTATTAGCCAACGAAGCGGCGATGGAAGGCGATAACAGCCCCGCCGGTCCTCCTCCGGACACCGCCAAATTGCATAGCCGGCACAGTTTTCAATGCCCTCATCGAGGCGCGGCGAGCGGCCTTAGACGCTGAAACGGCCGGCAACCGGCGGCTTCTTGTAAGCAACCATCCATAGAAGCAGCGAGAGCACCAGAAAGACCGCGAAAGCCGGCTGGAACAGCAGCCATTGCATCGCCAGATCATAGAGGCGCGGATGAATATAATAGGAGATCAGCGACTGGACGGTTGCAAGCGAGGACGGGCTGACATCCTTCCAGGCATCCCCCATCGGCGTCATGACCACCGCGGACGCCGCGACCGATTGGATGGAATCGATGGTGCCGGCAACCACGGCAACGACCAGCGCGACAAGGCTGGCAAAACGCAGCAGGAAACGCATGAACTCCTCCCGATACTCGATTATCCTCGACTGTATACGCTCGGCCGGTTGCATTCTTTTCCGTCCTTCTCCTTAAATAAGTTGAGAGTGAGACAAGCGCAATGGAGGAGAAGCGCGTAGTTTTCTGCCAAGAAGTCAAAAAACTGTCAGATTCGGGTTGATCCCAGAAAATTCATCGGTATATATCGCGCCGTTCCCACGATAGCTCCTTCATCGGACGCGAAAGTGAAGATGGACAGGTGGCCGAGTGGTTTAAGGCGCACGCCTGGAACGCGTGTGTACGTAAAAGCGTACCGTGGGTTCGAATCCCACCCTGTCCGCCATTATCCCGTTTGTGTCCCTGCTCCGGAGACATAGGTAACAGCTTGTTCCCAAGACATCGGTGACAACCTCGTGCCGAACGGGTTGTCGATGGTTTGCAAGGTTCTCTGTTCCCTCCAGGTCGATATATCAAAGATCATAGCGCATGAAGCTGATGAGCCAAACGCCGTCGTCGGTTTCCTTGAGTCCGAGCCTTTGGCCGGCCGCGACGGTCGAGATATCGATCTTCTTGCGATGCATGCAGATATGGTCGCAATGGGAGGCGGTCCTGTCCCGCGGCGGCCTTTCCGAAAGCGATACCCGGCTCGTCACCGAACTCCACGGGGCGTAGAATGCCAGTCGAATAGATGTCGAGGACGATATCGGCGGGATCCGCCGCGGGACAAGCGAATTGGCGGATGCGCCGCGGCGGTTTGTGACGCCATGATGTCCGCGAACGGAGCCATGACAACCTGCCTGGGTGGCTGAAGCGCGCCGATGGAACGAGGCAAGAGGGTCGGCTTGGCTGGATAGACCACCCGGCCCAGATTTCGGCTATGCTGTCGCCGATAGGATCTCATCGCGTGGGGAGAGGTGCGCATGGAATTCAAGGACGACGATCTCGATATATTCGCGGCCGAAGGTGCTGTCCCC
>DASWOH010000232.1:0-2668 GCA_036398815.1 Rhizobium sp.
CACGGGATTGGTGGTGACGTTCTCGATAAAACCTTTGCAATGCACGCATTGCACACGGCGCATCAGCGAGCCGCGATGCTCGGTTTTGATTGAGAGATGATCGATCGAATAATCGGCGCCGGCCTGCACCACCGAGCCGATCAGTGGTTCGGTGCCAGCCGCGTAAAGCCGCACACTCATGGGGGCCGCGTCGAGGATTTCGCGTAAGCGCGCAATGGCGACGGAGAGCGTTGGCAGAAATTCGATCGCAGCCGGTGCGAGATCCGTCGTGAGCGTTGTCATGTCGCCGTCGCTCAGCGTATCGGCGACGAAGACGGTTGTGCGTTTCGCGAAGGTGGCGTCGGCGCGTGCCAGCAATTCCGAGACGGCGGCGGCTCCCGCCTTGTCACAAACGATGAGATTGCTTCGGGCGTTGAGATCCGGACTGAGGCCCGGATAGATCGGACGGCTTTTGTTCGTGCTGATCGTCATCAAGTGCTCCCTAATTCCGATGGGCTTTCTGACGGAAGCCCGCGGAAATCCATTTGAGCAGACCGGAGCGGCTGTGAAAACCGCCCCGGTTCGCTCTTTCTTTATGCAGGCAGTTGGAAGAACCAATTGGAAACGAGCACGATCACGAGCCCTAGGAGAAGCGCCAAGTATGGCAGCATGCCGGCCTTGCGCACGCCGAGATCCTGCCCCGTCAAGCCGATGTCCTCGAGGGCGCCGACCGGGAACTGGCCTTTGTCCTGCACATAGTGGCGGAAGGCGAAGACCGGGATGATGAGCGCTGCAAAGCCAAAGCCGACCCAGAGCGCGTTCGAATAGCCCCAGACCTTGGCGCCGGCGCCCATGAACAGCGCGTTGACGAAGGCCAGGATCGTATTCAATCCGATCAGCCAGCTCGGCGCCCGATAGGGACGCTCGATATGGCCGCTGTCGACGCGATGCATCCATCCGGCGTTGAGGTTCAGGAAGTTGAAGATGATGTAGCCGACGTTGGACACGGCGAGAATGAAGAAGTAGCCGGCCGAGTCGGAGGCGATCGCGAGCAGGAAGAGATTGAAGACCAGGTCGGTCCACATGGCGCGCGTCGGTGCGCCGTGCGAGTTGGTGTAGCTCAGATAGCGCGGCAGCCAGCCGTCGACCGAACCCTGGTAAAGGGTGCGCGAGGAACCCGCCATCGCCGTCATGATGGCGAGGACGAGAGCCAGGATCATCAGGCCGACGAAGATCTCCTTGATGATCAGATTGCCGCCAGCGACCATGTTGGCCATGGCGTCGGCAACGCCGGTGCCGGCGACGATGCCGGGGTCCTTCATGCCGTCGACGCCAAGGACGCCCTGGAAGGTGAAGGGCACCAGGATGTAAAGCAGCAGGCAAAGCAGGCCCGAGTAGAAGATGGCCTTGAAGGTGTCGGTCTTCGGATTGCGGAATTCGCTCGTATAGCAAACGGCCGTTTCGAAGCCGTAGGTCGACCAGGCGGCGATAAACATGGCGCCTAGGAACATCGTCCAGCCGACGTTGTCACCGACACCGGGCAAATAGGGACCGGCGACGTTGGCCGCATGGAAGCCGCCGTTGAACAGCGGCACGATGCCGACGATCAACATCGGGATGATGACGAGAAGGCCGATATATTTCTGGGCGCTCGCCGTTCCGAGAATACCGCGGTGCTGAATGGCGAAGACGATCAGCATCAGCAAGGCGCCAATGAAGAACGACGAGTTGAAGTTCAGCGTGCCGAGGCCCGGGATTGCCACGCTATAGGCATTGAAGGCCTGAATCGCGGGCGTATGGAGCGTCGTGACGGCGGTGATGGCATCAGCTGCCACTTTGCCGGCGTGGGTCGGATCGGCAAGCCAGGAGACGACCTCCGGCGATTTATCGGTAAAGACCGGAATGGGCGCGACGGCATTCAGAATATAACCAGCGGCAATGGCGCAACCGAGCGAAAGAACCGGCGACCAGGCGAACCAGTTGCACCAGACCGAGAGCGGCGCGATCAGTTTCGAATAGCGAAGCCAAGCGGTGGCACCGTAGATCGAGGCGCCGCCGGACTTGTTCGGAAAGAGACCGGCGATCTCGGCATAGGTAAACGACTGGAGGAACCCCATGATCATGGAGACCGTCCAGACGACGAAGGCGAGCTTGCCCGCGGTTCCGGCTATGCCGCCGATCGAAAACAGGACGAGCGCCGGAACGCCGCTGGCGACCCAAAAAGCTCCCTTCCAGTCAATGGCTCTAACAAGTTGACCGGACGAGGCACTCTGCCCGTCCGCAGTAAGCGTCCCAGTTTCAATGGCCATAGTCGCTCCCCGACTGTTGATGTTCGGTGATGCATATTCGAGCAACTTCCGGTCTCGACGTTGGGTCTTGATGGTGCCCAAAGATCGATGGCGAAAGTGCCGCGAAGCGCAGTCGGGCAGTGCTTTGGCCAAAGGCAACCGGATGAAAGTATGCCGGAAACCAATTTAGACCAGAAATTACCGCAATCACCCAACGCCGGTCATGGTAGGGGATCACGAGTTACCTGCAAGTCAAAAAAATCACCATCAGGAAACGCTTTTTGATTATTTCGCAGGCACAAAAGGCATATTCTATCGCGATGGGCGGGCCTTATCACGCATATCGCACTTGCGAACCTAAATTGGCTCAGATTGGTTTAATCCGGTTGCTTTTTGGTCCT
>DASWOH010000233.1:0-11421 GCA_036398815.1 Rhizobium sp.
ATCTATGCCGAATATACCGGCAATGCCGGCTTCTTCTTCAACAAGGCCGACGATGCCGCCTGGAAGAACCTGCAGCAGGGCTATGATCTGGCAAAGAAGCTCGACTACGACGCCAACAAGATCGTCTGGCTGACGCCGTCGCCCGCCAACAACACCTGGGCTATTGCCGTTCGCAACGACGTTGCCGGCCCGGCCAAACTCAAGACCATGTCCGATTTCGGCAAGTGGGTTGCCGGCGGCGGTCCTGTCAAGCTTGCGGCCTCCTCCGAATTCGTCAACTCGCCGGCAGCGCTCCCGGCCTTCCAGACGACCTATAGCTTCCAGATCAAGCCCGACCAGGAAGTCGTGCTCTCCGGCGGCGACACGGCGGCAACGATCAAGGCGGCGGCCGACCAGACCAACGGCGTCAACACCGCCATGGTCTATGGCACCGACGGCGCGATCGAAGCGGCTGAACTGACCGTTCTCGAGGACGACAAGAGCGTGCAGCCGGTCTACGCCCCGACGCCGATCGTCCGCGAAGCTGTCTTGAAGGCCAATCCGAAGATCGAAGAGGTTCTCGCCCCGATCTTCAAGGGCCTGACCGCCGACGTGCTGCGCAAGCTGAACGGCCGCATCCAGGTCGATGGCGAGCCGGCCAAGGCCGTTGCCGAATCCTACCTCAAGGACAATGGTTTCCTGAAGTAAGAGCTTACGGAGACTACCCAGGCGGCTCCGCTTTGATAGAGTGGAGCCGCAGTTCCTTTTAGTGACTTGCGACGGAGCTTGCCTGATGGAAGATGCGCTCGCGGCCCGCAGGGTGGACCGTCTCGGAGTTGTACTGGTGGCCGGTGGCGCGCTAGCCGCGACCTTGATGCCGTTCATCATCGTTAAGGCAAACCGTATCGCCGCCGGCAAGCCGCAATTGCTGACGCAGCTCCTCGCCCAGCCGAGCGCGCTGGCGCTCCTGGCTCTTCTCGTCGCCACCGCTCTTGCCGCCCTTTTCCTGCGTAACCAGCTTGCCCGCCTCGGCATCGCCACGCTGACCATCGTTTTTCTCATCGTGACGCTCGGCCTCGTCTCGACGGCGGCGACGCCCACCGGCAGCACCGTGGCGCGCATCACGCCGGGCGGCGCCTTCTGGGTGCTGCTCGCCGTCATCGGGCTGGTGATCTCGGATGCGCTGGTGAAGCTGCGGCTGTCGCCATGGCTCCGCGTCGGGTCGCTTGCCCTTTATGCGGCGCTCCTCGGCATCATCTTCAAATCCGGGCTGCTCGACAATCTGTCGATCATGAAGGAATATGCCAACAATGCCGACAAGTTCTGGAACGAGGGGCTGGGCCATGTCTTCCTGGCGCTCGGCTCGGTTGCCATCGCCATCCTGCTCGCCCTGCCGCTCGGCATCTTCTGCTACTGGCAACCGAGGCTTCGCGCCATCGTGCTGCGGGCCCTGAGCCTCGTGCAGACCATTCCCAGCCTGGCGCTGTTCGGC
The DNA here is from genome assembly GCA_036398815.1 of Rhizobium sp. GTDB lineage: Bacteria > Pseudomonadota > Alphaproteobacteria > Rhizobiales > Rhizobiaceae > Rhizobium. The sequence goes on from DASWOH010000233.1 coordinate 1,472, forward strand.
ATTCTGATGCTGCCGCTCGGCTATATCGCCGCCCACGTTCCCTTTGCCGCCGCGATCGGCATTCAGGGCATCGGCACCGCGCCGGCGCTGGTGGCGCTGGTGATCTATTCGCTGCTGCCGATCGTCGCCAACACCGTCGTCGGGCTTGCCGGCGTCGATCCTTCGGTGCGCGACGCCGCCGCCGGCATGGGGCTGACGCGTAGCCAGATTCTCACCCGTATCGACCTGCCGCTCGCCTTCCCGGTCATCCTGACCGGCATCCGCATCGTGCTGGTGCAAGCGATCGGCCTCGTCACCGTCGCTGCGCTGATCGGCGGCGGCGGTTTCGGCATCTTCATCTTCCAGGGCATCGGCCAGACAGCCAACGACCTCGTGCTGCTCGGCGCCGTGCCGACAGTCTTTCTCGCCTTCTCATCGGCCGTCATCCTCGATGCGGTCACCGACAGCATCCGGGGACAACGCGCATGACCGCCATGATCGAGCTTAAGGGCGTGACCAAGCGCTACGGCGACGCCACCGTTGTCGACGATGTCAGCATGAGCATGGAAAAGGGCACGATCACCGTCATCGTCGGCACCTCCGGTTCGGGCAAGTCGACGCTGATGCGGATGATCAACCGGCTGGTGCCGATCTCGGACGGGCATATCTCCGTCGGAGGCCAGGATGTGATGGACGTGCCGGCGACCGAGCTTCGCCGCCGCATCGGCTATGCCATCCAGGGCCATGGCCTCTTCCCGCACCGCACCGTGGCGCAGAACATCGCCACCGTCCCCGAGCTGCTCGGCTGGGACAAGGCTCGAATCAATCGGCGCGTCGAGGAGTTGCTCAATCTCTTCCATCTCGATCCCGGCACCTTCGCGGCCAAATATCCAAGCCAGCTCTCCGGCGGCCAGCAACAGCGTGTCGGCGTCGCCCGTGCGCTTGCGGCCGAGCCGGAAGTACTGCTGATGGACGAACCTTTCGGCGCGCTCGATCCGGTGATCCGCGGCAAGGCTCAGGACGATCTGCTGGCGATCCAGAAGCAGTTCGGCACGACCGTCATCCTCGTCACCCATGACATGGACGAAGCCTTCCATCTCGGCGACAAGATCGCCGTCATGAGCGGCGGCAAGCTTCTGCAATGTTCGGAGCCGGAGAAGATTCTGACCGAGCCGGCCGATCCTTTCGTCCAGCAATTGACGGGCACCTCCGACCGGGCGCTGAAGCTGATGTCGCTGCTGCCGCTGAAGGAGAGCATGCAGCCGCCGCGGCCGGGCCTCGGCTACAGCCTGCCGCAGACGCTCAACCTGCGCGACGCGCTGGCCGAGATGATCTGGCAGGGCGCCGACGAGGCAGCCGTCGAGGACGACAGCAAGGTGCCGGTCGGCTCGATCTCGATGCGGCGTCTGATCGAGTTGGGCCGCAAGGCATGAGGTTCCTCGCCGCCAATCTCTTCCGTCTTCTGGCGCTGGCGCTGCTCCTGGTGCTGCTATTGCGGCCGGAATGGCTGACGCCGGTCCTGGCGCCGCTCACCAAGTTCGGCGCGTCGCCGATCTACACGCAGAACAGCCTGCTGGATCTCGCCATCAGCCATATGGAGCTGATCCTCGTCTCGATCGCCGCCAGTGGCATCCTCGCCGTACTCGGCGGCATCTTCGTCACCCGCAAGAGCGGCGCCGACTTCCTGCCGCTGTCGCGGGCGATCGCCAATGCCGGCCAGACCTTTCCGCCCGTCGCCGTGCTGGCGCTCGCCATCTCCACCACCGGCTTCGGCGCGGTGCCGACGCTGATTGCGCTGTTCCTCTATGCGCTGTTGCCGATCTTCGAGAATACCGTCGCCGGCCTGCAGCAAGTGCCCGCCACCGTGCTCGACGCCGCCGACGGCATGGGCATGAACGGGTGGCAGCGGCTGTTCCGCGTCGAGCTGCCGCTCGCCCTGCCGCTGATCATCGAGGGATTGAAGATCGCCACCGTCATCAATATCGGCACCGCGACCATCGGCTCGACCGTCGCCGCCAAGGGACTGGGCGAAGTCATCATCGCCGGCCTGATCAACGACAACACCGCCTTCATCCTGCAAGGCGGCCTGATCGTCGGCCTGATGGCGGTGCTGATCTATGACGGCATGGAGCTGATCGAGCATACTGTGACGCGGAAGATCGGCGTGCAGCCGCATTGAGACCGGCAAACATGGCCGCATCACGTGGAAAGTAGCCGATCAGCGATAAAGGCGCCGAACGAGTTTGCTAGTCCTCGCCGCAGGAGCCCAATGGGGCGCCGGGCAGGAAAAGAGAAATCGGCCTGATTTCATAAACGGCTGTCGGATTGACGCGGCGCAGTTCGCGTGCCGCTGCGACTGCCCCCTCCAGCGTCGGAAAATCGACAACATAGAAGCCGAGCAACTGCTCCTTGGTTTCGGCAAAGGGACCGTCGATGACCATGCCGGTCCCCTTCCCCCGCAAGGTCACGGCGCGCTGCGCCGGACCAAGCCGCGCGGCTAGCCCCAGAGACTTCTCCTCGACGAGGCGATCATTGACCTGAAGCAGCTCGGCCATGAGCGCCGCATCCTCCTCCTTGCTCCAGGATTCCACGACGCCTTCTTCGTGATAGGCCAGGATAGCGTAGTACATAAGTTCCTCCCCCCGAATATCCGTCGGCTTCGGCCACTCGAACCGTTAGCCTGAACGCTCAGGAGTGTAAGCAGACCGATCGAAATTCAGAAGCCCCGGAGCATGTCTGAATCTCGATGCTTGAATGTTGACATGGCCCTCCTCCCGCGCACTTGTCTTGTCCAACGGCCGATGGCATTGACTTGGGCAGAACGCTCAGATGACCTATGGAGGCACCAATGGCCAAGATGATTCACGCGATGATCCGTGTCCTCGACGAGGCGCGATCGGTCGAATTCTACAACAAGGCTTTCGGACTCGAGATTGCCGACCGCATCGCCTTTCCGACCTTCACGCTGATCTATCTCAGCAATGCCGAGACAGGTTTCGAGCTGGAATTGACGGTCAATCAGGGCCGCGTCGAGCATTATGCGCTTGGCGAGGGCTATGGCCATCTTGCTGTTGCCGTCGACGAGCTACGGGACGAACACGCCCGCTTCGTCTCGCTCGGGCTGAACCCCGGCAAGATCATCGAACTCAATCACGATGGAACGCTCTTTGCCCTGCTCTTCTTCGTCACCGATCCCGACGGCTACAAGATCGAGGTCGTGCAAAGGCACGGGCGATTTCAATAAGGCCACGCACACCAAAAGCCCCACGCAAACGGGGCCTGTCCAGCTTGGCTATCTCGATGCCTACATCCAGTAGGGCGGCACGCCGAAATAGTCGTGGCTCTTGTGGCCGTGGTCCTTGTGGGCGAGGAGATCGTCCTTGCCGGCGAAACGGCAGGCTTTTTCCACGTCGCTCTTGGTCATGTTGATGCGATAGCCGTCGATGCGGGCATCGTAGCGCAGCTTTTCCCACGGCAGACGATAGTGTTCCTGGCCGATGCCGAAGAAGCCGCCGAAGCTCAGGATGACGAAAGCGATGCGTCCATCGCTCTTTTCCAGCATCAGACGCTCGATATGGCCGATCTGCTTGGCATCCGAACCGAACACCTTGGACCCCTCGACCCGGTCGCAGGCGACCAGCATCGACATATCCTTGACATAGAGGTCACGGCTCATGGTATCGGCACTCTCTTTATGCATGTGCGCACCTCCCTTTGGATACGCTTCACATACGCTGGAGCGTCCGATTACCGCCGTTTTCCTGAAGGCGGCACGATGCTCCGATGGGTTCTCGCCCACGGCCCATTAACGCGCTGTTGCCGCAAAAGTTCCAGTCCTTTTTTCAGAATTGTCAAAAAAGGATTAACGCCTCGCGATTGTTGACGTTTACGTCAAAGTTAGTATAACTTTTGCTTTAGCTCTCAGCCGTGGTGCGAGAGGAAAGGCTGGGACGGTGCGAAAAGCGGGAGACTTTTCAGCCGGACAGTGACACGCTAAAAAGCCGCCGTTCGCCGACGGCGGAGCGTAGGATGCGTCAGGGAGGAAGTACGCATGAATTCAGTTTCCGCTCCTTCGGATGGGCCAGTCGTCAACAAGATCTGGCTCGCCTCCTATCCCGACATGGTGCCGGCCGAGTTGCCGCCGCTGGAGCATGTATCGCTCGCGGAACTTCTGGAGGAAAGCTGCGTGCGCTATGCCGCCCGGCCCGCTTTCACCAGCATGGGCAAGTCGATCACCTATCGCGATCTCGACGTCCAAACCCGCAAGATCGGCGCCTGGCTGCAGAGCCTCGGCCTGCAAAAGGGCGATCGCGTCGCCGTCATGATGCCGAACGTGCTGCAGAACCCGATCGCTGTCTACGGCATCCTCCGCGCCGGTTTCGCCGTCGTCAACGTCAACCCGCTCTACACGCCGCGGGAACTCGAACACCAGTTGCGCGATTGCGGCGCCAAGGCGATTTTCGTGCTGGAAAACTTCGCGCACACGGTCGAGCAGGTGCTGACGCATACCGATGTGCGCCACGTCGTCGTCACCGCGCTGGGCGACATGCTGGGCTTGAAGGGCCATATCGTCAACCTCATCGTGCGCAGGGTGAAGAAGCTAGTGCCGGACTGGTCCATCCCCGGCCATCACAACTTTGCCGCCGTGCTGGCCGAAGGCACACGACTGCCGCTGAAGCCGGCCGAACTCACCAGCAGCGACATCGCCTTCCTGCAATATACCGGCGGCACGACCGGCGTGGCCAAGGGCGCAATCCTGACCCACGCCAACCTGCTCGCCAACCAACTGCAATTGCAGCTATGGCTGGCGACTGCCTACATCAGCAAGAAGCGGCCCGACGCGCTGAACTTCGTCTGCGCGCTGCCGCTCTACCATATCTTCGCGCTGACGGTGAATTCGCTGATGGGCGTATCGATCGGCGCGCATAATGTGCTGATCGCCAATCCGCGCGACATTCCGGCCTTCATCAAGGAACTCGGCAAGTACAAGTTCGACATGTTCCCCGGCCTCAACACGCTATTCAACGCGCTGATGAACAATCCGGACTTCGCCAAGCTCGACCTCTCGCAGACCGGCACGCTGGCGGGCGGCATGGCGGTGCAGCGTCCCGTGGCCGAGCGCTGGCAGAAGATGACAGGCTCCTGGATCACCGAGGGCTACGGCCTTTCCGAGACATCCCCGGTCGCCAGCGCCAACCGCTTCGACAGCCCGGAATTTACCGGCTCGATCGGCCTGCCGCTCAGCGGCACCGATTTCGATATTCGCGACGAGAAGGGCAATTCCCTGCCGCTCGGCGAGGTCGGCGAAATCTGCATCCGCGGGCCGCAGGTCATGGCCGGCTATTGGAAGCAGCCGACTGAGACCGCCAAGGTGATGACGCCGGACGGCTTCTTCCGCAGCGGCGACATGGGTTTCATGGACGCGCGCGGCTACACCAAGATCGTCGACCGCAAGAAGGACATGATCCTGGTTTCGGGTTTCAACGTCTATCCGAACGAGATCGAGGAAGTCGCCGCCATGCATCCCGGCATTCTGGAAGCTGCCGCTATCGGTGTGCCGGACGAACATTCCGGCGAGGCCGTCAAGCTCTTCGTCGTCAAGAAGGATGCGGCACTGACCGAGGCCGACGTCAAGGCGCATTGCGCCGCCAACCTCACCAACTACAAGCGGCCGCGCTTCATCGAGTTCCGCACCGAACTGCCGAAATCGAATGTCGGCAAGATCCTGCGCAAGGAACTGCGTGGCTGACATAATTCGATGTCATTATTCGATGTCATTCGGAAAGCCGCTCGCCTTCATCCGCGAACGGCTTTTTTCGTTTTTCCGGATAGGTGAACTTGATTTACGCCCTAGATAAAGAATAGTTTCCGCGACCAAACACCCAGCGCCCTGCCCTCATCGGACAGCAAGCGGCGCGAACCGCAAGGAGCCTCCATGAACGCCCTCGTCGACCAACTGAAGAGCACCGCAGAGGCCACCAAGGCCACCGATATCCGCGCCGCCTTCGCCGCCGATTCCAAACGTTTCTCCCGTTTCAGCGCCTCGTTCGACGACCTGCTGATGGACTATTCCAAGACCGCGGTGAACGATGAGATCCTGACGCTTCTCGAAAAGCTCGCAACCGAGGGCGGCGTCGCCGCCAAGCGCGAGGAGATGTTCTCGGGCGTTGCCATCAACTTCACCGAAAACCGCGCCGTTCTGCACACTGCACTTCGCAACCGCTCCAATACGCCGGTGCTCGTCGACGGCAAGGACGTCATGCCCGATGTCAACGGCGTGCTCGCCGCCATGGGCAAGTTCGCCGACGGCATCCGCTCCGGCACGCTGAAGGGCGCCACCGGCAAGGCGATCACCGACATCATCAACATCGGCATCGGCGGCTCCGATCTCGGCCCGGTCATGGCGACGCTGGCGCTCGCGCCTTTCCACGACGGCCCGCGCTCGCATTTCGTTTCCAATATCGACGGCGCCCATATCTCCGACATCCTCAAGCTGGTCTCGCCGGAAACGACGCTGTTCATCATCGCGTCCAAGACCTTCACCACCATCGAGACGATGACCAACGCCCAGACGGCGCGCAACTTCATCGCCAAGGCGCTCGGCGAAGCGGCCGTTCAGCATCATTTCGCCGCTGTTTCGACGGCGCTCGACAAGGTCGCCGCCTTCGGCATCGACAGCGAGCGCGTCTTCGGTTTCTGGGATTGGGTCGGCGGCCGCTACTCGATCTGGTCGGCCATCGGCCTGCCGCTGATGATTGCCGTCGGTCCGGAGAACTTCGGCAAGTTCCTCGACGGCGCGCATGCGATGGACAATCATTTCCGCAAGGCGCCGTTCAAGGAAAACCTGCCGATGCTGCTCGGCCTCATCGGCTTCTACCATCGCAACGTGCTCGGCTACGCCACACGCGCCATCCTGCCCTACGACCAGCGCCTGTCGCGCTTTCCGGCCTACCTGCAGCAGCTCGACATGGAATCGAACGGCAAGGGCGTCACCATCGACGGCACGCCGGTCGAGGGCAATTCCGGCCCGGTCGTCTGGGGCGAGCCCGGCACCAACGGCCAGCACGCCTTCTACCAGCTCATCCACCAGGGCACGAGCATCATCCCGGCCGAATTCATGATCGCCGCCAACGGTTTCGAACCGGACCTGCGTCACCAGCACGAACTGCTGATCGCCAATTGCCTGGCACAGTCGGAAGCCTTGATGAAAGGCCGCACCTTCGAGGAGGCCAAGGCACAGCTCACCTCCAAGGGCATGGACGACAAAAAGGCCGACTTCATCGCGCCGCACCGCGTCTTCACCGGCAACCGCCCGTCGATCACCTTCGTCTACGACAAGCTGACGCCATTTGCCCTCGGCCGCCTGATCGCGCTCTATGAACACCGCGTCTTCGTCGAAGGCGTGCTGTTCCGCATCAACTCCTTCGACCAGTGGGGCGTCGAGCTCGGCAAGGAACTGGCCACCGGCCTGCTGCCCGTCGTCGAAGGCAAGGAAAGCGCCGCCGGCCACAATTCCTCGACGCAGGGGTTGGTGGCTGCGCTGGCAAAGCTGGAGAAGTAAGGCGCCTATTCACCTCCCCCTTGAAGGGGGAGGTCGCCGCAAAGCGGCGGGTGGGGGTGACGGCGGCTCTCCGCGTCGGAACGCCAAAGGATCACCCCACCCCGGCACTGCGTGCCGACCCTCCCCCTCAAGGGCAGGGTAAATTACAGACCAATCTCACTTGCCCAGGGCGGATTGGCCCCCGCGCGGGAAACCGTCACCGCCGCAGCCTTGGCGCCGAGCGCCAGAGCATCCCGCAGAGCCTTTTCGTCGAGGCTAGCGACCTGCGCCTTGGTCAGCAGATTATTCATCTTCAGCGAAGCCAGGATGCCGGCGTCGAAGGTGTCGCCGGCGCCGACCGTATCGACCACGGTCACGCGTTCGCTCGGGACCGAGACCTTCAGCGACTTGGTGTAGCCCGTCGCTCCCTCGGCGCCCTTGGTGACGACCACCAGCTTGGCGCCCTGGTTCAGCCAGTGAGCGGCAAGTTCGTCATGGTTGCCGGCGATGCCGAACCATTCCAGGTCTTCGTCGGAGAATTTCAGGATGTCGGACATGGCGGCCATGCGGCTGATGCGGCCCAAATGCGCGGCCTTGTCCTTGATGAAGCCCGGGCGGATGTTCGGGTCGAGCGAGATCACCCGGCTTTGATGTTCGCGCTTCATCAGCGCCTCATAGGTCGCGCCGCACGGATCGGGGATCAGGCTGATGGCGCCGAAATGCAGGGCTTCGCAATCATCGCCGAGCGTCGGCAGGTCGGCTTCGGTGATCATGCGGCCGGCGGAGCCTTCGTCGTAGAAGGCGTAGGTCGCCTGGCCGTTGACCAGCTTGACGAAAGCGATCGTGCTCGGACGGGGAGCGATGGCGCAATAGCTGTAATCCACCTTGGCGGCAGCCAGCGTCTCGCGCAGGATATCGCCCATCATGTCGTCGGCGATGCCGGTAAAGAAACCCGTCGGCACGCCGAGACGGCCAAGCGCAATCGCAGTGTTGAAGATCGCGCCGCCGGCATAGGGCGCAAAGGCCTTCTCACCCAGCGTCGTCTCCCGCGGCAGCATGTCGATCAAAGCTTCGCCACAGCACAATATCATTCCGGCCTCCTGAAGAGCGCGTCTATCGGTCTAGTTCGGTAAATCGATTAGATAAATTCGCGGCAAAAGCAAAGCGTCACTTTGTTGCCAGTTCAGACACGCCGCCGTTGCGGCCGGACCAGGCGAGCGGCGCGTTGAGGAAGGCCTCGACCTCCTCAAGCGTCTTGTCGTCGAACAGCTTCTGCTCCTTGGCGACGGCGAACACATCGCGCCAGGTGGCGATGTGGTGCAGCCGAACTTTGCCGTTCGCAAAGCGCTCCTCGGCTTCCGGGAAGATGCCGTAGTAAAACAGCGCCATGCCGTGCTCGACGATGCCGCCGGCGGCGCGGATCGCGTCGATGAAGGTGAACATGCTGCCGCCGGCCGTCGTCAGGTCCTCGATGACCAGCACGCGGGCGCCATCGGGCATATGGCCTTCGATCTGGGAATTACGGCCATGGCCCTTCGGCTGCTTGCGGACATAGATCATCGGCAGGTTCAGGCGTTCGGCGAGGAATGCGGCAAAGGGGATGCCCGCGGTCTCGCCGCCGGCGACGCAATCGAACTGTTCGAAGCCGGCGTCACGCACGATAAGGCTGGCGGCGAAATCCATCACCGTCGAGCGGATGCGCGGATAGGAAATAAGCTTGCGGCAATCGATATAGACCGGGCTCGCCATGCCGGAGGCGAGCCTGTAGGGCTTTTCGGCGCTGAAATGCACCGCCTTGATCTCCCAAAGCATCTTCGCCACCAGTTCGGCCATGACGGCGCGGTCGGAAAATGTCATCTGGGTCATGCGGGCCTCCTTCGCTCCTGGGATGTCCCTGCGGCAATAGCAGCTAGCGGCGGAGGTTTCCAGAAGGATCGAGGGATTTATGCGCCTCCGTTCCCGATACCGCTACGTCACCGATTGCGACCCACGCAATTTCCCGGAGACAGCATCGATATCGCTCGGCAGCATGGCCTTGAACAGGGCGATCGCCCTATCGCCCTCCGCCTTCCCGATCGAGATCGCATAGCGAACCGCGGCGGCGACGAGTTGCATGGTCAACCGCGCGAACCGCGCCAATTCTTCCGGATCGCGCGCCGGCCACAGACGATGGAGGACCGCAAGGAAAGCCTGCGAATGCCACTCCATATCCTCGGCATCGATCTGTTGCAGCAGCCTGTCGGCCTGCGTGGCATGCCAGATGTCGCGCATGACCGGCTCATCGCGGAACATGGCGTAATAGCCGTCGACGATGCGGCCGAGCGCACCTTGCAGGTCGGCCACATCCTTCACCTCAGCCAGTTCGCTCATCACGCATTGCCGCCCCTGCTCGTTGAAGCGTTCGGCCAGCACGCGGATGATCGCGGTCTTG
>DASWOH010000234.1:0-4668 GCA_036398815.1 Rhizobium sp.
ACCGGCGGCGCGCAGCAAATGAGGCGCGGTTGCTCCGATTGCGGCGGCTCCAGGATGACCTCGTCATATTCATCGGCCACGGCATCGACAAGCGACCAGAAGTCGAGCCGCTCAGCCGGCTCGTCCGATATGTTGAGCTTGGCAAAATCGATGACGGATTGAACCGTTCTTTCGATCTGGCCAATATCCCCGGCAAGGGCAGTGTGCAGATCGGAATCGCGCAACAAAGCAAGCCTGAGCCGCATTCGCGTCACCGGCGTGCGCAGGTCATGGGCGAGCGAAGCTGCAACCAGTTCACGTTCCTCGACATATTCCTGCAGTTTCGCCTGCATGTCATTGAGGGCGCGCGCGGCGCTGCGGTAATCCTTGCCGCCCGTTTCCGGGATGGGCGGGCTATTGAGATCGGCTCCCAACCGCGCGACTGCTGCCTCGAGGACCTGATAGGGGGCAGCCAGGCGCCAGACCGCCCAGAAGGCCAAAACGACGACACAGATGCCGATTATCAGATAAAGTGGCAAACTATCCGATGCGAGGATCGGTCCGATCGGAGTCGCCGGTGTGACAAAGTTCAGCCACTGGCCGTCCTTGAATTGCAGCGAGACAGTATAGCGTTCCGTCTTCAGGAAATCGCGAGCGACTTCCGTCAGATCCTCTTCGATCTGCCCGGTGTTGTCGTTCCCATCGCTCACAACGGTGGTGCTGACATCCACCGGCCCCGGCGGGTCAAGACGCACTCTGGCATCGACCACATCGAAACGCGAAAGCCGGCTGACGAGGATATCCTCCAATTCGGCGAGCTTGTCGCTTGGCGAAACATTCGTGTTGATGGCCGGCAATGTCGAGAGGTTCACCACCACGGTCGAATCGGCAATCTCGGTGCTTACCCGCCTGCGCTCCTCCGCATTGAGGGGCCCAAGCAGCTTGGCCAGCCAGAAGGCCCGCTCATTGAGGCTATAGAGATCGACAACCTCGCTACTGGCCAATCGGTCCCGCGACATAATCAGGAAGGACGTGGTCTGGCTGACCAAGAGGACGGCAATCAGGATGATGAGCACCCATGCTGGCAACGTTCTTGGAATAAGACGGCTCATCCCACACTCGTTTCCGCGACGAACTGGTATCCCCCTCCCCGGACGGTCTGGATGAGCCTCGGTGCCTTTGGATCATCCTCGAGCTTGCGCCGGAGCCTACTGACCAGGATGTCGATACTGCGATCGAAACTGTAGCTGGCGTCGCCGCCGCAACGCTCGATCAGTTGCTCGCGACTGAGAACGCGCTCAGCACTCTCGACCAAGGCCTGAAGCAGACTGAACTCCGCTCGCGTAAGCTCGACACGGACGCCTTTGGGATCCAGAAGCCGGCGGCGATCGACATCGAGGACCCAACCGGCAAAACCATAGGTTCCATCGACCGGTTGACGTCCCACCGCTTCGCCTTCGAAAGGCGCATGACGGCGAAGGACAGCCTTTATTCTGGCCAAGAGCTCCCGCGGGTCGAAGGGTTTCGAAATATAATCATCGGCACCCATTTCCAGACCGACGATGCGGTCGGTCGTCTCGCTGAGCGCCGTCAACATGATGATCGGAACCTTGGAATGCTTCCTGATATCCTGGCACAGTTCGAGGCCGCTTTGGCCGGGCAGCATAAGATCGAGAACGACGATGTCGACATTTCCGCCGCTCAGGATGACATCCATGCCTGTGCCATCACGCGCGAGCGACACCTTCAGGCCTCTTCTCTGAAAGAAATCCCGGAGCAACTCGCGGATATCCGCATCGTCATCGACGATCAGGATATGGGGGGCATGGTTCAAGCGGCGATCCTGCATTAGCATTGTTTCTGCCGTCGAGATTAGAGCGGTCGACGCTGCAGTGCCAGTCTGCCAGGCCAGTTCCATCCCGCGGTTACAATTCAGAAACACTATTTTTATGCCCGGGAAAAACTCTGGAAGCCCGCTCGTGGCACACTGTGAACGCGGCATGAGAACAATGGCTTTTGTGATTTGCGATGATGAGACATATCCCGAACGTTTTCCTGGAGAGGAACGCCGCAATCCTCTCTTCGGTTCTGGTCCTCACATCATTCGCAGCCGGTGCACAGGCGCAAGAGCAATTGAGCCGCACCGAGCGCTGCATCCGGCTGCATGAGCAGTTGGATGCAGAACTCCAGACACGGCACGGGACTGCGCAAGCCGGGGAGTTGGAAACCCTTCGAAACAAGGCTGCCGATCTATGTGCCCGCGGCAAGGCATCGCAAGGTGTTCGAACTTTTGCAAAGGCGCTTGAAATGGTTGGACGGGTTCCGTTCGAAGAGCCCGCCAAACCAAAATATAGACGACGGAATAGATCATGACTGAGTTTCATGAATCAAGATTCGGCTTTGGACAGAAACGTTGAGCATGAGGTTCTGATGATCTTCTATTCTAGTCCCGCAGAGATGTACCGAGCCGGCGCCGGCATGGCGGGTATGGTCGCTGCCGTCTCTTCCGCCATCGCCTATGCCAGCGGCATGGAAACCTCCCGCATAACGGTAAGCCATGAGCACGGCGTTCTATTCCTCGATGGGATCGCAGCCGACAGGAAAGCTATGGAAAAGGCCTTGTCAATTGCAAACCATATCGCCGCTTGTCCCGTTCGAATGCGCTTTGAGGCGATATTTGAACAATGCAGCACGAAAGCTGCAGGGTCTTCCTAATGAGGATTCTTCATTTGCCAAGGAAATTGCCCGCGACGAGCGTACTCAGGAATTGGGGATGACGTTCGAATTACCTATCTTGCCCATCGCGCTGGTGTTGGCGATCACCTCTCCCGCTGCCCCGACCGCCTCAAAGCGACCACCACTGGCGCCCTTTGGAATATCGCAGGACACGATGCCATCGGCACTTGACTGCAGTCTCGTCTATGGCGGCACTGCCGACAGTACTGGCCAGTACGTTTGCCGAAACCTGCCGGAGGGAAGTGAGCTCTTTGACGAGTACATTCTTGCCTTTGTCAAAGGGATCGGCATATGCAATGTCGTCGCGGTCTCGCCCTACATCGAGGATGATCGCCAAGGCAGCGAGACGCGCGCGGTATTCCGCAAGGCGGCGGCGTTGATGACAGCGCAGTTGGGACCCGCCGACGAGAAAGTAGATTATGCAGTCAGCGCCGCTGCAAAAAGCGGCGGCAGGTTCAAGACGGCCATTATCAGTGAAGATCGACAGATTTTCGACCAGTGGAACAACCTCGCTCTCCGGTTCAAGAACGCTCAATCTGCAAGCCTCGTGATCTCTGGAAGCGAAGACTTCGGCCTCGCCGTCTACAGCGTGTTTCGTTTCGCCGACAATGATAGCTGTCTTCAGAAGATGGAGCTTACGACCGGTATCTCCGGCGATGAATGAACGGGTCAATATTCATGCTGCGGACGTCGGCCAGCCTACGGATCGAGGCGGTGGATCTCTTGCGTCGAATCCCGCAAAGAGATTTCCGCGATTAATAAATCTGCTTTGGAAAGGTGCAGGCTTGGCCACTCTGGCCTTGAGCATCTGGCTGCTTTGCCGGGAACTGCATGCTCTCTCAATCGAGGATCTGCGACAAAGCCTTTCGGCGATCAAGCCGCATGCCTGGGCGGCATCCGTCGGCGCGGCCTTCGCCGCCTATGCCTTTCTCGCCGCCTATGACCATCTGGGATTGCGGCATCTCGGCAAGAGGATCGATCCGGTATTCGTCACCATCTGTGCGGCCGCCACATATGCCTTTTCCCATACCATCGGAGCCTCGATCTTCTCCGGTGCGGTTCTGAGGTATCGCGCCTATACCTCCAAGGGGCTCAATGGTACAGACGTTGCCGCACTGGTGGGTTTTTGCACGTTCAGCTTCGTCCTTGGTGTCGCAATTGTTCTGGGCGTCATATTTATCGCGGATCCGTTCATCATCGACCGGTTCGTAGATGTCTTTCCGCTGGATATCTCCAGCGCGCCCGGTAGAATTTTAGTAGGGAGTGCCGCGATTTATCTCATTTGCAGCCTTCTGCCGTTTCGCGGGGTACGCCTGGGGTCGTTCACGTTCGCCTATCCCAGCTTTACGACAGCTCTGCTCCAGATCGTCGTGGCGGCCGCGGAACTGGTATGTGCAGCCATGGTGCTCTATTTTGCCCTGCCCGCCGCAGGCAATCCGGGCCTTATGACCGTGACAGGGGTCTTCGTTCTGTCGTTCTGCGCGGCCATGATCTCGCATTCACCCGGTGGTCTTGGCGTGCTCGAACTCCTAGTTCTGACCGGATTGCCAGAAATGGCTATGCCCGATGTTTTGGCCGCGCTGCTGGTATTTCGATTATTTTATTTTATATTCCCGCTCATCGCGATTACCGTTTTTGAGATACGTCGGCAGGAGCCTCGCTCTCATCGGACTTGATCTTTCTTGATATAGCGTTTCGCTACTTGGGATGTGGCCCTGCGCTAAGCTTCGTGATCGCAGACGGAGTCGCGACCATAATAATAACGCAACAACAACGACATCATTCACCGCAGGTCAAGGCAGGGTCCCATCAACGATCATCTGGATGCGTCCACGACTGCAGGGCTCGATACGGGCCTCGATCCCATAGATGTCGGCGAGCATTTGCGTGGTGACGATCACCTCGGGCCGTCCATGGGCTTCGAGGTTTCCGTCCTTGAGGACGGCGATGGCA